>CAZTKF010000032.1:0-27521 GCA_964614205.1 uncultured Loktanella sp.
ACACGCAAGCAGAAAGCCTCATTGAGCATTTCGGAACAGTCCTTGCCGACAACGGCGGCAAGCTGCTGGATAACGAATACTGGGGCGTCAAAACGATGGCCTACAAGATCAACAAGAACCGCAAGGGCCACTACGCCCTGCTGCGCACTGACGCGCCTGCCCCTGCTGTGCAGGAAATGGAACGCCTTATGCGCCTGCATGACGATGTCATGCGTGTGCTGACCATCAAGGTCGACGCCCACGAAGAAGGCCCTTCCGTGCAGATGCAGAAACGTGAAGACCGTGGCGAACGCCGCGAGCGCCGCTAATCGTTGATCAGATAAGGACACTGAAATCATGGCAACCAAACCATTCTTCCGCCGTCGCAAGTCCGATCCGTTCGAGGGTGAAAACGCCCCCAAGATCGACTACAAAGACACCCGCCTTTTGCAGCGCTACATCTCTGAGCGCGGCAAAATCGTTCCCGCCCGTATCACCGCTGTCGGTGCAAAAAACCAGCGTGCTCTCGCCCGTGCGATCAAGCGTGCCCGTTTCCTTGCCCTGCTGCCATACGCCGTAAAATAAGGAAATCATCCCATGGATATCATCCTACTTGAGCGCGTCGCAAAGCTGGGTCAGATGGGCGAAGTCGTCTCTGTCAAAGAAGGCTATGCACGCAACTTTCTGCTGCCACAAGGCAAAGCGCTGCGCGTAAACGCGGCAAACCTTGCCCGTTTCGAAGCCGAAAAAGCCCAGATGGAAGCCCGCAACCTTGAAACCAAGAAAGAAGCCGATGCTCTGGCTGCCAAGCTTGACGGTCAGAAGTTCATCGTGATCCGCTCTGCATCCGACGCAGGGTCGCTTTATGGTTCCGTCACCACACGTGACGCAGCCGAAGCCGCAACAGAAGCCGGTTTCTCGGTCGACAAAAAGCAGGTTGTTCTGCTCGGGCCGATCAAAGAGCTGGGCTTGCACGACGTGTCTGTCAAGCTGCACCCCGAGGTCGAAGCGACAATCACACTGAACGTTGCACGGTCCGCTGAAGAAGCTGAACTGCAGGAAGCCGGCAAATCCATCGCTGAACTGGCTGCCGAAGAAGAAGCCGCTGCAGAATTTGAAATTCAGGAGCTGTTCGAGGATATCGGTGCTGCTGCATCCGACGACGAAGACCTGGCAGAAGCAGCTGGCGTCGCGGAAGAGGCACCCGCAGAAGAAGCCGAAGAAGAGTAATCTTCCAGCATCAGCAAAAGATTTGAGGCCGCTCCCGTTCGGGGCGGCCTCTTTTTTTGCCATGTTCATCTTTCCTTAGGCTGCGTGGGTCAGGCTGTACCGCACAACCGAAAGGATGAATCATGTATAAACTCTGGATCAGTCTTGTTCTCTTTCTGGCGAACACCTCCGCCTTGCATGCAGATGACATGCGACAGGCCCTGCAAACCTATCTGGATGATCATGTCGCACTTTGGGCCAATGACCCTGTGCTGGTCACAGCCATTCAGGCGCAGAACGTCGAAACTGCCGGCTACGATCAATCCCGCATCGATGAAATGGACCAGCTTTGGCGTGGGTTTGTCGGCAACAATGATGCTGAAATCATTACCAAAGTCATTGCAAACGCTGCGGCCGATTTTCTGCGCATGCAGGTCATGCAATCAGGCGGCGCGATCACCGAAGCATTCGTCATGGACGCCCGCGGATTGAATGTGGCTGCCTCGGTGCCAACATCGGACTACTGGCAGGGCGATGAAGCAAAATTCACCCAGACGTACCCGTTGGGCGGTGCAGCCGTACATATTGGCGATGTGGCGCTCGACGATTCGACGCAACAGGTCCAAGGGCAGATCTCCATGACAATTGTCGATCAGGCGACGGGTGCGGCTGTCGGCGCGATCACCGTCGGCGTCAATCTGACGGCCCTGATGTAGACAAACCCTGCCCCCGCGCCAAAGGCGCCAAGATAGGCCATCCGCGTGCGTGTGGCCTTTTTGCGCAGATTGGTGATCAGCGTGCAGATTTATGTGGCATAGATAGGCTGATATCAGAGCAACCAAATCGGGAAAGCAGAGATGGCCTATGAACCGACCGACGTATTGACGTCAATGTCACAGGTCCGCGCGGTCGTAGACGGCATTCATGCGGCACAGAAGTTGAAGGTTCTTGACCACATCGACCACTATTGCCGTGTCTGGATCGAACGCGCGCCGTTTCTTGTGATGACAACCGTAGACCGTGAAGGCAGGCTGGACGCCTCACCCAAAGGCGATCCTGCTGGTTTTGTCAAAGTCGTGGATGAAAAGACACTTGCCATACCGGACAGGCCTGGCAACCACCGTTTTGACAGTTTTGAGAACATTTTTGAAACCGGACGTGTCGGACTGGTTTTTCTGGTGCCAAACCGCAATGAAGTCGTCCGCGTCAATGGCAGCGCCCGCGTTGTCCGCGACCTTCCGCTTCGCGAAACCATGGCCATCAAGGGCCGCGTCCCGGAATTTGCGGTGCTTGTGCAGGTAGAAGAGGCTTTCTACCACTGTGGCAAGGCGATCATCCGCTCAAAACTCTGGGCGCCTGATCAGGCCACATCTGCAGAGGGGTTGCCGACCTATGGCGAGGCCCTCTTTGCGCAATCGCAAAGCGGCCTCACACAAGAAGAGATCGACGCACGGCTCAAACACAACGACGAAAACCGTCTTTATGACGAATAGGCCGACAGCGCCAAAGTAACGCCCCTAGCGGTCAAAGGTTTCCATCTGGAGCCGCGCATTGCAATACTCACCGTCATAGGTCCCGATCCATATATCGATACGGCCATTGATTGGGCGCGTCAGGACAATGCGCGGATCAAGATTGCCGTTGTCATCGTCATCGTAATACCAGTTTGCAGAAGCGGTGTTGATCAACAGTGCTGCATCACACTCACTGACGACGCTGATCTCGAGCCGGTAGCGGTCCATCCCCGAAAGCGAGAACGAAAAATCAGGTGCTGATGGGAAATAACCCGCACCGGTATCCGTGCCCGGGCGTATGTGGGAACAATTCCAGATGTAATTGTCACCGCCGGCCACGACATTGAATGTGCGCGGCGTATAGAGTTGCTGGCCGGTGGCCCGATAAGATTCTGCGGGGCTCATGTTGTAGTCCGGGCAGGCCATTGCAGCCGTCCCGAATGCAAACAAAGCGCCACATGCCAGAATGAATGATCGTAACATATTTCTTTTCCTTCGATTTCACGGGCCGAGCGTAACCGCTATTGCGGCCGGAAAGACGGAAAATCTGTGACGAATGCTGGCTTTTTTGCATCCTTTCAACCCAAAATGGAAAAAGGCGCCCTTTTGAGGCGCCTTTCTCAATTCAAGCGGGAAAGCCGGATTATTCTTCTTCCAGCTTTTCAACAGCCTTTTGCAGATCGTCTTTGCTGACTTCCTTGTCGGTCATCGCGGCCTGTTCAAAGATATGGTCTACGACCTTGTCTTCGAACATTGGCGCCTGAAGCTGCTGGCGGAACTGCGCGTTCTGCTGGACGAATTCAAAGAACTGGCGCTCCTGACCGGGGTACTGGCGCGCCTGATTCATGATGGCTTGTGTCATTTCCTGATCCGAAACCTTTACCTCAGCCTTCTGACCGATGTCCGCCAGAAGCAGGCCCAGCTTCACGCGGCGCTCGGCCAGCTTGGTGTGCTCGTCTGTGGGTTTGATCTCGGGGTGATCATGGCCCTGAACCTCGGGGTTTTCCTCGTGCCAGAGCTGGTGTGCAATCTGGTTTGCCTCGGCTTCAACCAAGGACGCAGGCAGATCAAACTTGACCTTCTTGTCCAGCGCATCCAACAAGCCCCGCTTGGCAACAGCACGGGACGCACCGGTGTATTCCGCTTCCAGACGTTCGGTGATTTGCGCCTTCAGGGCATCCAGATCTTCGGCGCCGAATTTCTTGGCCAACTCATCGTCAATCTTCGGCTTCTTTGGCCCCTTCACTTCCTTGATGGTGCAAGAGAAGACAGCCTTCTTACCGGCAAGGTTCTCGGCCTGATAATCTTCGGGGAAGGTGACTTCCACGTCCTTTTCTTCACCCGCTTTCACTTTCAGCAGGCCATCTTCAAAACCGGGGATGAAGGAATTGGACCCCAACACCAGCGGGTAATCCTCGGCGGCGCCACCTTCAAATGGTTCACCATCGATCTTGCCAACGAAATCGAGAACAACCTGATCGCCATCTTTCGCTTGGGTCTTTTTGGACTGGTAATCAACGGCCTGGGGGCTCTCGGCCAGATTATCAAGCGCCTCTCTCACTGAATCCGCATCTGCCTTTACAACCATGCGCTCCAGCTTGATCTTGCTGAAATCAACGTCTTCAATCTCGGGCAGCTTTTCGTAAGACACCGAAACTTCGACGTCGTCGCCTTCTTTCCAGTCCTCGTTGGTCATCTTCATTTCGGGCTGGGCCGCAGGCCGGTCACCGGTTTCTTCAAGATGCGAGGTCAGGGCGCCATCGATGGCTTCCTGCATGCTTTCGCCCATCAGACGCTGACCGAACTGCTTGCGCAGCAATGCCATGGGTACTTTGCCCTTGCGGAAACCTTTCATCTCGACCGATGGTTGGGCTTCTTTCAGTTTTTCTTCGACTTTGGCATCGAGTTCGGCCGCCGTGACGGTGATCGCATAACCGCGCTTGAGGCCTTCGTTCAGGGTCTCGGTGACCTTCATGTGCTGTCCTTCTTTTCAACTTTGGTGCGGGTGAAGGGACTTGAACCCCCACGCCTTGCGGCGCCAGAACCTAAATCTGGTGCGTCTACCAATTCCGCCACACCCGCATGATCAAAAGGGGCTGGATTGCGCCAGCCCCGGTTTGCGCGCTGTCTAGCAAAGGAAACGGGGGGATGCGAGAGGAAAAATCGCGTTAAAGGCCCAATGCACGAAAGACTTTGGGCAGTTCTTCGGGAAGGTCCTCGGCAATCAGGCCCGGGCCGAAGGACAGCGCGCATTCGGTGTGCAGCCAGGCACCGGATTCGGCGGCTTTCATCGGAGCGAGCCCCCGCGCCAAAAGGCCGGTGATAAAGCCTGCCAAAACATCGCCCGATCCGGCGGTCGCCAGCCAAGGCGCGCTGCGTTCATAGACCGATGCGTTGATACTGCAGCGCCCAGATGGATCGGCAATCACGGTGTCGGGCCCCTTGAAGAGCACCGTACACCCTGCCCGCTTTGCAGCCGCGCGCGTGGCATCCACCTTGGAATAGGCTGGGCCCTTGGTGGCCGGCGCTGCAAGCTTTTCCGCAATATCCGGAAACAATCGCGCAAACTCCCCCGCATGCGGGGTCAGGACACATCGGTCATGCAGCAGCGCGAAGAGAGGCGCATCGCGCCCGATGAGCGTCAGGGCATCCGCATCCAGCACCATCGCCCGGCCGCTCTTCAAGCCTGCCTCAATGAAGCGACGGCTTTCATCGCTGACGCCCATCCCCGGCCCCATGCAAAGCGCGTTGATGCGGGCGTCTTCCAAAGCCTCGGTGAATACACCAGCATCCTTGATCTTGCGCAGCATGATCGCATTCAACTGCGCGGCGTTTTCGATCAGAGCAGCAGGCGGACAACCAACCGTGACAGCCCCTGCCCCAACCCGCAACGCACCACGGGCCGCAAGGCGTGCAGCGCCGCCCTTTCCAACACCGCCGGACAGGATGAGGGCGTGACCGTGGGAAAATTTATGCCCCACGCGCTTGGAGAGGTTGCCGGTGTCTGTGAGCAGTTCCACCGCACCTTCTACCGGCTTGTGGTTCAAGCCGATATCGACAACCCGCACCTCCCCGCAATTGGCAGGTCCATCACATAAAAAATGCCCAAGTTTTCGGCTATGAAAAGTGACTGTCAGATGGGCCGCGCCGCTGTCAAACATGGGTGACATCATGACGCCCGTATCGCTCGACAACATGCTTGGCACATCAACGGCAACACGACGGCAGTTCATTGTCGCCATCAGTACATTCCGCAGATCCTCAGGCAAAGGGCGTGCCAGCCCTGTCCCAAAGAGAGCATCAATCACAATCGGCTGATGCACCCAGCGATGACTGTAGCAAGAAGCAATCGCTGCGACCTCTCCCAACTCGCCCCACCGCTCATAATTCACGTGCGCGTCCGGCGGCAGCTTCTCGGCATCTCCATAAAGGAATACCTCAACATCCCACCCTGCCTCTTTCAGCAGCCGCGCCACGACAAACCCGTCCCCGCCGTTATTGCCCGGCCCGCACAGTACCACGGCACGATGCGCGCCGTCCGCCAGTTCCGGCCACACTGCAAAAATCGCCGCCACAACCCCGCGCCCGGCCCGTTCCATCAATTCCAGTCCCGTCACCGCGCCAGAGGCGATCGCAGCCTCTTCGATGGCGCGCATTTGGGCAGCAGTCAGCAGTTCGGTCATGGTTTCAGCACACAAAGTTTCCAAATAGCCCGTCAAACGCGCAAGTTGCACAAATTTTAAGCAACCCTTAGTCTTTCACCTGACCAGCTTGCCATCAGGTTCCGCTACGAATTGTCCCTATGCAAGAGAAATGGTCTGACCACTGACGAAACACCAAAGGGGGAGTCGCGATCCGATGAAGAAAATCGAAGCGATCATTAAACCGTTCAAGCTCGACGAAGTGAAGGAAGCTTTGCAAGAGGTGGGCGTGCAAGGCCTGTCTGTCGTCGAAGTCAAAGGTTTTGGCCGTCAAAAGGGCCACACCGAGCTGTACCGTGGCGCTGAGTATGTCGTTGATTTCCTGCCCAAAGTGAAAATCGAGGTGGTCCTGGCCGAGGATCAGGTCGATGGCGCAATCGAAGCGATCATCGACGCAGCGAAGACTGACAAGATCGGCGACGGCAAGATCTTTGTCTCGCCTGTCGAACAAGCCATCCGCATCCGCACCGGTGAAACCGGCGACGATGCACTTTAATCCAAACGACGCTACAAAAAAGGACATCATAGATGGACAATAAAGCTGTTCTGAAACTGATCAAAGACGAGGAGGCCGACTACGTCGACATCCGCTTCACCGATCCACGCGGCAAATTGCAGCACGTGACCGTGGTTGCAGATCTGGTCGACGAAGACTTCCTTGAAGAGGGCTTCATGTTCGACGGATCCTCTATCGCTGGTTGGAAATCGATTGATCAGTCCGACATGAAACTGATGCCGCAGGCCGATAGCGCCTATGTCGATCCGTTCTATGCCGAAAAGACGGTATGCATTAACTGTAACATCGTTGAACCTGATACGATGGAGCCCTACAGCCGTGACCCACGCGGGACAGCGGTGAAGGCTGAAGAATACCTCAAAGCCTCGGGTATCGGTGATGTCGCATACTTCGGCCCCGAAGCCGAATTCTTCGTCTTCGACGATGTGCGCTTTAGCGTGTCCATGAATAAGGTGTCCTACGAAGTCGATGCCATCGACGGCGCATGGAACACAGACACCGAGTACGAAATGGGCAACACAGGCCACCGTCCCGGTGTCAAAGGTGGCTACTTCCCTGTGAACCCGATTGACGACGCGCAGGAAATGCGTTCCGAGATGCTGTCCACCATGAAGCGCATGGGCATGAAGGTCGACAAGCACCACCACGAAGTGGCGTCTTGCCAGCACGAGCTGGGCCTTATCTTTGGTTCGCTGACGCATCAGGCGGACGAGCTTCAAAAATACAAGTATGTGATCCACAACGTGGCGCAGGCTTACGGCAAATCAGCCACTTTCATGCCAAAGCCGATTGCTGGCGATAACGGCACCGGCATGCACGTGAACATGTCGATCTTCAAAGACGGAAAGCCGCTGTTCGCAGGCGACAAATACGCCGATCTGTCACAGGAAGCGCTCTATTTCATCGGCGGCATTCTCAAGCACGCACAGGCGCTGAACGCGATCACCAACCCGTCCACGAACAGCTACAAGCGTCTGATCCCCGGCTTTGAAGCCCCCGTTCTGCGCGCATACTCTGCACGCAACCGGTCTGGTTGTGTGCGTATTCCATGGGCAGAGAACCCCAAAGCCAAACGCGTCGAGGCCCGTTTCCCCGATCCGGCGGCAAACCCGTACCTGTGCTTTGCAGCCCTGCTGATGGCTGGCCTTGACGGCATCAAGAACAAGATCGATCCGGGTCCGTCTTCCGATAAAGACCTTTACGATCTGCCACCAGAAGAACTGGCAGCGATCCCGACCGTCTGTGGCTCCCTGCGCGAAGCGCTCGAAGCGCTCGAAGCAGATCACGACTTCCTGCTGGCCGGCGATGTCTTCACCAAAGACCAGCTGGAAGGCTACATGGAACTGAAGTGGGAAGAGGTCTACGCCTACGAACACACACCACACCCAATGGAATACAAGCTGTACTACAGCTGCTAATGTCCGCAGGTTGAAGAAAGCCCCGTCAGAGAAATCTGACGGGGTTTTTTGTTGGCTAGGCTGGCTTTGCGGATTTCTTTCACAGACAAAACGCCGTGTGCTAGGATGGCTTCAACCGCAAGCTAGACAGCCGACAGCTTAGAGGAACTGCGAAATGGCCGACTATTCCATCTGGGTGCTGAGTGAGTCGCAGATTTCGATCACCGGCGGCGTGTCCCTTGATGGCATCACACAGGGCGATGGAAGCCATCTTGTCGGCGAAACCATTACCATCGACAC
Source organism: uncultured Loktanella sp. (assembly GCA_964614205.1). Taxonomy (GTDB): domain Bacteria; phylum Pseudomonadota; class Alphaproteobacteria; order Rhodobacterales; family Rhodobacteraceae; genus Yoonia. Next base: position 8,618 of record CAZTKF010000032.1, read on the forward strand.
AACATCAGTCACGGAGATCTTCATCTCTGATGCCGGATCCGAGACAAATTTTGCCGACAATGACGCGGGCCAACGTTTGGATGGCGCGCAAACCATTGATGGTGTGCTCTTCGCGGACGACACCGTCATCGAGGCCGAGTATCAAATCATCCTGCGTGATGATGCAACGGGGATCGAATACACGGCTATCGCCGTAAACATCAACGATTCCAGCCCCTCATACGCCACAGTTGAAGCAATCGCCTTTGTTGATACGCCACCTCCAGCCGGTGTCCCGCTTACGGTTGTCAGCGCCAGTGAAGGCCCTCCCAACGGCGGGCCGGCGGTCATTGACGAGGCGCGCATCGTGCCCATATGTTTTTGTGAAGGGACCTCGATCGAGACCAGAAACGGCCCCCGAAAAGTCGAAAGCCTGACCCCGGGGGATGAAATTCTTCGAAGCGACGGGACATACGCCACATTGCAGCGCAACTTCTGCGCCTTCTTGGATGCCAGTCAACTGGCCTCAAACCCCAAGCTCTTCCCTGTCCGGATAAGCGAAGGTGCGCTTGGTGGCGGGCTGCCCAAGCGTGACCTTTGGGTTTCGCGGCAACATCGCATGCTCGCATCGTCGAAAATTGCGCAGCGTATGTTTGGCGCACAAGAGGTGCTCATTTCAGCTATCAAGCTGACCGCCCTGCCGGGCATCTTTGTCGATACCGGCGTGACGCAGGTGAAATACTACCATCTGCTTTTCGATGCGCATGAGATCATCCTTGCTGAAGGGGCACCCAGCGAGAGCCTCTTTACCGGCCCCGAGGCCCTGAAGGCCGTAAACCCCGATGCTCGGCGAGAAATCATTACACTTTTCCCGCATCTTGCAGAAGGCCGCGCAACCCCGGAAGCAGCGCGGCTGATCCCCTCGGGTGCGGCACAGAAGAAATTTGTGGCACGTCATGCCAAAAACAACAAACCGCTCCGGATGGCATAGAGGCCGCCGTCACGTAGATGGCCAAGCACCCTTGCCCCAGCCCTCACTACCACCGCTTTGAAAAAGCTCCGTCCGATTTCTCGAACGGAGCCTTGGGGTCTGACGCGGTGCGCTTCGGGCGATGACGCCCATCTCCGCACTTGCGAAACACTGCTCTACTCCGTCGTGCTATCCGCGGGTATCGCGTATTCGTGGATGAACTCGATGACTTCGCGAGCGTCATCCGCAGCTTGGGTCCAGTCTGCCAGCGTGGCCACATCTTCGGGCGCGACCACATAGGCCTCTCCGTCGAAAACGGTGGTGTAGATGTTCACCGGGGTCTCAACCCATACGCCGGGTTCTGTTTGCACCAGCACTGTCGTCTCCAGATCAAACACACTCCGGTCATAGACCACGTCCGAGTAGTCGATGTCGGAGTAGTAAATACCCGTGCCTTCGCCTTCGTCATCCGCGAACTCTGTCAGGTTGATCCCGAGAATCGTATTGATGTAGGCAATCTCGTCCGTCGAGAAAGTGCCAGTCTTGTCTGTTGCCGCAGCAAGGAAGGTCATCGCGATGCTCAGGTCACCGTCATCGATGTTGTCAGTATCTCCGGCATCTACAGATGCATCCGCAAGCCCTGCAAGAGACGTGGGCAGCGCTGCAATCGCTTCCGCTGACAGCGCCGTATTTTCGCTCAGCAATGCACCATCAGTCAGAAGCGCCTCGTAGATGGCAAGGTTTTCCAGAGGCGAATCGATTGTTTTCGCAATGATCACTGTCTCCTGAACCACGTTGCCGTCATCATCGAGAACCGGATACCCTTCCTCGTCGAGAACGGTGACAGTATCCTCGTATGTGACCAGAAGGCGTCCGGCAGGATCGGTGGTGATGCTTTCACCTTCAGAATCGACTTCGTTCAGCAGGCCGATCACCTCTTCAAGCCTTGCGTCAAGCACGTCATCAGGCGACCTGCCCAAATTCAGGCGGCCAAGGTCCACTTCGACAACCGCGGCTTCATCGACCGGCTCGCCTTCTTCGGTCAACGCGATTGTATTGCCAAAAATATCGAGTGGCTGGACATATCCGTCATCGGTCAGGATCGGAACGCCGTTGTCATCACGCAAAATGACATAGGTGTCTCCAAACAGATCACCGAGGTCCTCATCCGGACGGCCGCCGCCCCGTGAACCACCTCCCGGTGTGCCCTGTCCGCCGCCTCCGCCGGCATTGTCACGACCGCCGCCAACGCCATCGGGTGCGTCTTCAGCCGTTACATCACCCTGTCCGCGCTGCCCTTGGCCAGAGCCGCCCCGGTCATCGCTGCTGCCCGAACCCTGTTGGCCTTGGCCCGCGCTGTCGCCACCACGACCGGCGCCTTCGCCTGGCGCGTGTTCGTCGCCGCCTTCATCATGGTCGTCGGAACCACTGTCGTGCTGCCCTGCGCCGCCTCCGCCTGCGCCTGAACCGCCACCGGTTCCCTGCTGGCCCTGTCCGGCACCTTCGCCGCCTTGCCCGCTCCCGCCTTGGCGCTGACCCTGACCGTCACGCTCGCCCGCGTTGCCACCGCCAGCGCCTGACTGACCACCCTGATTTTGCTGGGCAAATGCAGCCCCCGCGCTGTCGCTGGCAAAGTCCATCGGTGCAACGACCGCAACAGCGGCGCATAGCGCAACCACCGAGACAGTCGATCTTACAAAGGTTTGTCCGGGTTTACCTTTCACCATCATCGCTCAATCCTCCTCGTGATGATCTTTGTGTTTGGCGTCACCCAAAGGATAAGGCGCGGACAATGACGGCCCTTGATAAATCTCAAATTGGAGAACTCACTTTCAAAACCCGTTGTTCCATGGAAGTCTGCGGGCGCCCGAGGTCCTGCCCATTCGAGATATCTTGCGGAATGCGACAATCCATCCTGCCGCCCTATCTTGACAGGAAGGCCCATGATGCAACTCTGTCAGCGGTGCAATCCGGAGATACCCCATGATGAAATTTCCCGCCGCGTTAATGCTGGTTCTGTTGTCCGCCCCCGGCTTTGCCGATGTCACAGTCAGCCACGGCTATTCGACGTTCGGGGATCTCAAGTACGGACCGGATTTCACGCATTTCGACTATGCCAACCCTGACGCGCCCAAGGGCGGCACCATGAGCCAGCGCCAGCTTTTCGGGACCCCGACTTTTGACAGCCTCAATGCTTTCATCATCAAGGGTGACGGCGCGCCTGAAGTCAGCGTGCATATCTATGACAGCCTGATGGTGCGGGCGAATGACGAGCCAGACGCGCTCTATGGTCTGATTGCCGAAACCATCGAATACCCTGACGACCTGTCCTACGTGGCTTTCAACATGCGCCCCGCGGCGCGGTTCCATGATGGCGAACCCGTCACGGCCCAGGATGTTGTTTTCACCATCGATGCATTGAAGACCGAAGGTCACCCCTATTACCGCAACCTGCTGGCCGATGTGATCAGCGCCGAAGCCGAAACAGACCATCGCGTGCGCATTGATCTTGCCCCCGGTGCAGGCAGCGGGTTGCTGGGCAGCATCGCAGAACTGGCCATATTGCCAGAGCATTTCTACGAGACCGTCCCTTTCGGTGAAAGCTGGATGGATATTCCACTTGGCTCCGGCCCTTACAAGGTTGCGCAAGTCGATGCGCCCCGCGCCATCACCTTTTGCAGAACCCCAGACTATTGGGCGGCAGACCTGCCTGTGAACACGGGCCGCAACAATTTTGATTGCTTCAACTACGAATATTTCGTCGATGATACGGTCGGACTCGAAGCTTTTGCTGCCGGTGAATACCATATGCGTGTCGAATACCGCTCGGCGTCCTGGGCGACAGGCTATGACTTTCCCGCAGCCCAAGCTGGCTGGGTCAAACAGATGCTGATCCCGGACGGACGCCCTGCCAACGCGCAGGGTATCTGGTTCAACATGCGCAACCCCATTCTGCAAGATATTCGCGTCCGCCAAGCCCTTGAATATGCATTCAATTTCGAGTGGACAAACGAGACGATTTTCTATGGCACCTACACCCGTACCGATAGTTTCTTTGAAAACACTGAGATGCAGGCAACCGGTATCCCTGAAGGGGCCGAACTGGACCTGCTGAATGAATTCCGCGATCAGCTTGCTCCCGAAGTTTTCAGCGAACCTGCCCATGTGCCAAACCCCGGCAGCGACCGGCCCCGCGACCGCGACGACCTGCGCACTGCCGCCGCGCTTCTTGATGCCGCGGGCTGGACCGTGGGCGACGACGGCATCCGTCGCAACGCCGCAGGTGAAGCAATGACGCTGGATTTCCCCGACAGCAGCCGCAGCCTTGAGCGGATCATGATCCCCTATACCGAAAACCTCAAAGCCCTTGGCATTGATGTGACCTTTGATGTGATCGACCCCAGCTCATGGACACAGCGCCGTCAGGCATTCGACTTTGATCTCTCCTCTACAGCTTGGTCGGTGCAGACAACGCCGGGTGCGGAACTGCGCGCTTTCTACGGCTCGGCGGCGGCACAGGCCGAAGGCAGCAACAACCTGACAGGCATCGCCGATCCTGTCGTTGATGCGCTGATCGAGCGCGTTGTAGTAGCCAAAACCCGCGAAGAGCTGACCACGGCTGTCCGCGCTTTGGATCGGGTCCTGCGGTCCAAGCATATCTGGATCGGCGGTTGGAACCTCGGGGCGCATCGCGTGGCAGTCTGGGATATTTTCGGTATCCCAGAAAAGCCCGCACCCTATGATTTCTTCCGCAATGTCGATTTCTGGTGGTTTGACCGCGAAAACTATGACCGTCTTGTGGCCGAAGGCGCATTGGAAGGCGGACTTTAGCGGACATCCCGGACCGGAAAATGTCGAAAACAGACATGACCTGACGTGGTCCGACCGCATACTTGGCCGGGCGAGGCCAAGGAAAATCAAGATGAACACGCATTTTCGCGACACGCGCAAGATTGATCCGACGCGCGGCGCAACACTGGCTGACGGCAGCCCCAACAATCAGGACCGGATGGAGATCGGGCCGACGCAGTTGGCGTTCCAGGAATGGGCGGACGCAGGGCTGCAACTGCCGCATTTGCCCTCGATGCGCGCCTGGCGTCACAAGCGGCTGACGGATGCCGTCAACCAGCGCGCCTATGGTGGCATCCTGATGTTTGACCCGCTCAATATCCGCTATGCCACCGACAGTACCAATATGCAGCTTTGGAACACCCATAACCCGTTTCGCGCCTGCCTTGTCTGCGCCGACGGATATATGGTGGTTTGGGACTACAAGAATGCGGTTTTCCTTAGCAAATTCAATCCGCTGGTGAACGAACAACGCGCGGGTGCAGACCTTTTCTATTTTGACCGCGGTGACAAGCTCGACCCGGCCGCCGACAGTTTCGCCAACGAAGTCCGTGATCTGATCCGCGAACACGGCGGAGCAAATATGGCGCTTGGCGTCGACAAGCCCATGCTGCACGGGCTGCGCGCGCTAGAGGCGGTGGGCTTTACCGTCCACCCCGGCGAAGAACTGACCGAAAAAGCCCGCGCGATCAAAGGCCCCGATGAAATCCTTGCCATGCGTTGCGCCAGCCATGCCTGCGAAGCTGCATGCTATGCGATGGAAAAAGCGGCCCGCACCGGTGTGCCACAGGGCAATATGTCCGAAGACGACATCTGGGCGGTGCTGCACGCCGAAAACATCAAGCGCGGCGGCGAATGGATCGAGACGCGCTTGCTGTCCTCCGGACCACGCACAAACCCGTGGTTTCAGGAATGCGGGCCACGGATTGTCCAGAACAATGAAATCGTGGCCTTCGATACTGACTTGATCGGCGCTTACGGCATTTGTGTCGATATCAGCCGCACATGGTGGATCGGTGACCGCAAACCGCGCCCCGACATGATCGAAGCGATGCAGATCGGCGTCGCGCATATCCAGCAGAATATGGAAATGCTCAAACCCGGTGTGAACATCCAGGACCTCAGCCGCAACACCCATGTGCTGCCGGAGAAGTATCAAAAGCTGAAATACGGCTGTCTGATGCATGGTGTGGGTCTTTGTGATGAATGGCCATTGGTCGCCTACCCCGATATGATGGTTGAAGGTGCGTTCGATTACGAACTCCAACCAGGCATGACCTTATGTGTCGAAGCCCTGATCAGCCCCGAGGATGGCGATTTTTCGATTAAGCTGGAAGATCAGGTGCTGATCACCGAAGACGGCTACGAGAACCTGACCACATATCCGCACGATCCCGCGCTGATGGGGTATTGAACCCGGCAATGTTCCTCACCTTCGCGCGATGAACGACGGCAAGGGTTGCAGAGCAGTGCCGACAAGGCCATGTCTGGTCCTGCGATATTGATGAGGGGCGCAGGATGCCAACTGAAAAGCTCACCTTCACCGGACATGCTGGCCACACACTGGCAGCCCGGCTTGATTTGCCGCACGGCCCGCATTTGGCGACCGCCCTTTTCGCACATTGCTTTACCTGCTCCAAGGATATCACCGCCGCCCGCCGGATCGCGGCGCGCTTGGCGTCCATGGGCATCGCTGTCTTGCGGTTTGACTTTACCGGACTGGGCCATTCCGAGGGCGAATTCGAAAACACCAGCTTTTCATCCAATGTCGATGACCTGATTGCAGCCTGCGAGGCGTTGGATGCACGCGGGATGTCGCCATCCTTGCTGATCGGGCATTCACTGGGTGGCGCGGCAGTGCTCAAGGCCGCGCCGACGATCCCGGGCGTCAAGGCAGTTGTGACAATCGGCGCCCCCTTCGATCCCGCGCATGTCACCCATCATTTTGCCGAAGACATCCCCCAGATTGTCGCAAAGGGCGCGACCGAGGTTTCGCTTGGCGGCCGCCCGTTCCGTATCGGCAAGGACTTTGTTGAGGATGTCAGTCAGGCCAACCTCAAGGCATCCATCGCCAAATTGGGTGCGGCGTTACTGGTGTTGCACGCGCCACGCGATGCGACAGTCGGGATCGAAAATGCCGCCGATATCTTTCTGGCGGCCAAGCACCCCAAAAGCTTTGTCACGCTTGACGATGCCGACCACCTGATCACCCGCCCGTCTGATGCTGAATATACTGCTGATGTGATTGCCGCATGGTCGAAACGCTACCTGAAGCTGACAGCCCCCACAGAGCACGAAGCCGTGCCTGAAGGCATCATGCGCGTACAAGAGGCCGACGCGGACGGCTTTTTGCAGGATGTTCAATCCGGTTCGCACCACGTCCTTGCAGATGAACCCGTCAAGTTTGGCGGCACGGACAAGGGCCTAACGCCCTATGGCCTTGTCTCTGCTGGTCTGGGGGCCTGCACATCCATGACAATCCGCATGTATGCGCGCCGCAAAGGCTGGCCTCTGACCAACGTCAGCGTCGACATCACCCATGCCAAGGAACATGCGGCAGATGCCGCTGATCCGGGCGCAAAAGTCGACCATTTTGACCGCACGATCCGCCTTGAAGGCGACCTGAGTGACACGCAGCGCGAAAAGCTGCTGGAGATCGCCGACAAGTGCCCCGTGCACAGGACGCTTGAACGGTCCTCGACCGTGACAACGCATCTGGCATGAAAAAAGGCGCAGCAGTTGCTGCGCCTTTCGTGGATTTCCGTTGACGCCGCTTAAGTGCGCGCGTTGCCGATCAGCTTCCACAGACCGGGAACGAGGAGCGCCGCAAGACCCAGCTTGAGCGCATCACCGATCAGGAATGGCAGCAAACCAACCTCGACCGCCCATGTCAGGCTGTTGCCGTAAAGAACGCTGAGCCAGGCAACACCCGGCAGGTAGATCAAGGCATTCGCTATAAGCAGCGCCACACCCATCAAAAGCACCGACCGGTCCCAGCCTGCGCGCGCCGCAAATCCAAGCGCCAGCGTCGCCAGCACATAGCCGACAAGATAGCCGCCTGTGCCGCCCATCATATAGGTCAGCCCTGCATTTTCGGCTGTCGAACCGGCAAAGACATCAAACCCCAGCGCACCCACGATCATGTAGCCAAGGATCGTTGCCAGACCCAGCCGCGGGCCATAAGTGGCGCCGATGGTCAGTACGGCAAATGTGCCCATGGTCATTGGCACAGGCCACATTGGCACTTTGATTTTCGCCAGAATTGCCAAGGCAACGATCCCGAAGACCACCATTGTCACCTGTTTGACGCGCAATGCTGTACCTTCGGATGGGCCAAAAGCCTCTGTCAGAACTTTGTCGTTGAGTGCGAGGGCCATGTGCCGCTCTCCCCTATTGTCTATTTCGTTAGGGTTTTATTGCCCATGCCGCGACGCGGCGCAAGCATGATGGCGTTAACAACGTTGATAAGTCGATGTCGAAACATAGTCCTTACGCGGGCCTTTGACGGTCCAGACAGCTGTCCACTCCGGCCAGCAGGTAAAATCATAGCGCACTGTATAGAAGTCTTCGCCGCACGGATGGTCCGTGCCAGCCGCATGGCCGGACGGGACAAACTGGTGAAACGGGCGGCCATCGGCAAAGGTCACGATCACGTCGCCTGATCTGAAGTCCCATAGGTAGCGGCGCGTGGCCTCCAGCGTTGTCCCCGCTTCCAGCGTCAGGGTTCCGGTTTCGTCGTAGGTCAGTTGCGGGCCACCCGCACCGGTGAAAATGGCCTGCCCCACCAGCCTGCCGTGATGACCGTTGCGATTGTCCGCGATGGTACGGCGCAAATCCCAGCGGCCCTGAAAATCCTGTGCCGTCAGCCACATTTTGCCGCCAAAGCCACCGCATGTATCTGCAACATGTTCATCTCTCCCTTGAGGGTTCCGCCCCTGCCCCTTATGACGCGTCAGGAATCTTCTGCCCACCCCTCGTATAAGGTGCCTATCCATGATCCCTCGCTATTCCCGCCCGGAAATGACTGCCATCTGGGAGCCAGCCACGAAATTCCGCATCTGGTACGAGATCGAGGCCCACGCCTGCGACGCACAAGCCGCCCTTGGTGTGATCCCCAAGGAAAATGCCGCAGCAGTGTGGAAGGCCAAAGACGTTGAATTCGATGTGGCGCGGATTGACGAGATCGAAGCGGTCACAAAGCATGACGTCATCGCCTTCCTCACACATCTGGCCGAACATATCGGATCGGACGATGCGCGTTTTGTGCATCAGGGCATGACATCATCCGACGTGCTGGACACCACTTTGAACGTCCAGCTTGTCCGCGCGGCTGATCTGCTGATCGCCGATATGGACCGCGTGCTTGCCGCGCTCAAGACCCGCGCATTCGAGCATAAAGACACCGTCCGCATCGGTCGCAGCCACGGCATTCACGCCGAGCCCACGACAATGGGCCTGACCTTCGCCCGCTTCTACGCCGAGATGGACCGTGGGCGCGCGCGCCTTGTGAATGCCCGCGAAGAGATCGCAACCGGCGCGATTTCCGGCGCTGTCGGCACCTTCGCCAACATTGATCCCGCCGTTGAAGAGCATGTTTGCGAAAAACTGGGCCTGAAGCCCGAACCGATCAGCACGCAAGTCATCCCCCGTGACCGCCACGCGATGTTTTTTGCCACCTTGGGTGTAATCGCCTCCAGCATCGAAAATATCGCGACCGAAATTCGGCACATGCAGCGCACCGAAGTGCTGGAAGCCGAAGAGTTCTTCTCCAAAGGGCAGAAAGGCTCTTCCGCGATGCCCCACAAGCGCAACCCAGTCCTGACCGAAAACCTGACAGGGCTCGCCCGTCTGGTGCGCATGTCTGTGGTGCCTGCGATGGAAAACGTGACCCTGTGGCACGAGCGCGACATCAGCCATTCCTCGGTTGAGCGTGCCATCGGGCCGGATACGACAGTGACGCTGGATTTTGCGCTGAACCGCCTTGCCGGTGTAATCGAAAAACTGGTTATCTACCCCGAAAATATGCTGGCCAACATGAACAAGTTCCGTGGTCTGATCATGTCGCAGCGCGTACTGCTGGCGCTGACCCAAGCTGGTGTGAGCCGGGAGGATGCTTACAAACTGGTCCAACGCAATGCGATGAAAGTATGGGAACAAGGAGCTGATTTCAAAACCGAACTCCTTGCCGATAAAGATGTGCTGGCCGCACTGTCTCCCGAGGAGATCGAGGAGAAATTCGATCTCGGGTATCACATGAAAAACGTTGATACGATCTTTGCGCGCGTCTTCGGGACACGCTAGAGGGTTCAATGACCTGAGGACCTCAGTACGGGCTTTCAGGTGCCATGCACAAGGCGCCTAGATCTTGGACGGCGCATGCACGGCATGGGGTTGCATGATACGCGTCACTTCTGCCCTTGGTGTGGCGTGCTGCGGCTTTTGCTGCGAACGCCGGACAGCAGGCATGGCCATGGCAACATAGCGGCGGTCATCATGCAGGTTTGTATAGGGTTCGCCGATGATCTTCGCCGGATACCCAAGCTGACGCAAAGTCCGCGCAAAAACAGGTGGGCAAAGCGCGATGATTTCCGTCGCACCCTGTGCCGTTGCCTGCTCGACCACGCCATCCAGCACCATCCCGAGACACTCTGACCGCTCTGCGTGGGTTGCCAGCGCATCCGAGATCACGACACGCGTCGCTTCCCAGACATTGGGCGTCACTTCTGCATGCGGAATGATGTCAGCAGGAATGCCGATCAGCTTGCCATCGACCGCATCGCGCAACATGTAGGTGTGTGATCCCCATTGCGCTGTCGTCGCCATTGCACGCATGCCGCCGACCACCTTACCGTCCTGCAAGACAAGCGAATAATACGCCTTTGGGTTGTCGTATTGGTCCATTTCCACATCGTCATCATGTGGGATGTCCCAGCCAAGCTGGTCCACAAAAAACTTTTTGCGCAAGGCAAGGAATTCAAAGAACGCCGTTCCGTGTTTGTGCAGCTCGGTCAGGTTGAAAGTAATTTTCTCCATAATCTTCCCTCTGGTTGTAGACTGTGTGACGGCGCCCCCCAATTGGCGCCGGAGTTGGGGTTACCATAACACCAACAATTCAGGTCTAGTTGCTCAGGTGGAATAAAAAAAGGCTTATGTTTTATTAGATTAAGCCATACTGGCTGGCCAGAGCCGCCGCTTGCGTGCCTGTCTTGGCACCCAGCTTGAGTTTTGCATTCTTCAGGCGTTGCTTGACCGCACCCTCGCTGACACTCAACTCAAACGCGATTTCTTTGAGGCGTTTTCCGTCCTTGACCATCCCCAGTGCTTCAAGCTCGGCTTTGGTCAGATTTGTCGGTGGCGCAGTCTCGTTGTGGCGGCGCGTCAGATAGGCCAGCAAGAGCTTTACTTCCAGATCGGTATAGTCCCGGTCTGATCGCGTAAAAGATGCAAATGACCGCTGTGCATCAGCATTACTGTCAAAGACGGAAACAGTCACGCCATACCGCATACCAAAGGTCTGCGCCTGCGCGATGATCCGCTTTGGATCGTCGCCGGAAATCTCGGACCATCGCATCGCCCCGACGTTGCTGTAGGCCCACTTCACGACCGGATCAAACAACATAAACCGTTGTTTTGTATAATGACTTATCCATTCGGGCGGCAGTGCGTTCACTTCTTCCATCGGAAAGGCAAAGCCAATGCGCAAAGCGACATAGTAGCCCGATGGAGCGAGCTGCGCTAACTCTTCTGGACCTAGAAGTGTCGACATTCACATTCCTCAACGCGCCGATGCAACGACAAAGCTCTTGTTGCCACGAACATGTTCACACTAAGATGCCCGCATCGACCGTATGTGCAGACCTTATGGGGTTATTGTTCATCTTGGCAACCGGAAAGCGAGTAGCGAATTCATGACCTCGACACAATTTGAGATCAGCAGGGCTCTCGGGCAGCTGAATGACCTCGCACCTGCCGGATACGCATTGGGCATTCATATCGAATACACAACACCCAAGTTCATGTTCCAGACATACCCCAAGGACTGGCTCGACTATTATTCCAGCAACGGGCTGGTGATGTCTGACCCGATGGTCGCTTGGGCCTTTGAAAAAACTGGTACGCAGCGCTGGTCGGACCTGGATGACCCTTACGGCGTCATGGAAAAAGCCGCGGAATTCGGCCTGCCTTATGGGCTGGTTGTATCAGTCGCTTCGGACGACAGCCGCACCATTTGTGGTTTTGCAAACGGTGAGCGCGAATTCAGCGACGCAGAAATCGCGCAGATCGAAGCGAATGTCATCAATATTCATGACAATACCGCCGATACAGCGCAACTGGACGACACCACCGTCGCGCAACTCAAAAGAATGTCGATTATGGTGACACACCCCGGCGCGTAAGGTACGGGGAATAACCAAACATTTACGCTCGCTGCCCTATAGACGTTGCATGGAACACCATGCATCCCCCCGTGCCGAACTTCCGCTGACGCGCCGTCGCAAGGCTGCGATGATTATCCAGATGTTGCTGGATGATGGCAACACGCTGGCGCTGGGGCAATTGCCGGAATCGCTTCAGTTGCAACTCACGGATGAGTTGGGCACGCTGCGTCTGGTGGATAAGGCGACAGTGGATGCCGTCGCGCAGGAATTCACGGCCGAACTGGAGTCTGTCGGCCTGACAGCGCCGGGAACACGCGACGGGGCAATCACGGCACTGGCCGACCACCTTAGTCCGGTCCTAGCCGACAGCCTGCGCAACCAGCTTGAAAGTGTTCGGAATGGCGACCACTGGCCCATCGTGACTGACCTGAGCGTTGCACGGATTGTGACCATCATGCAGGCCGAAAGCACGGCGATCTGTGCGGTGACCCTGTCAAAACTGCCCGTCGCAAAAGCCGCCGAGGTACTTTCCCAGACGCCGGGCGAACGGGCCCGCCGGATCACATATGCCATGTCACAGACCGAAAGCATCGCCCCCGAAACAGTCCGCCGCATCGGTGTGGCCCTTGCGCAAGATTACGGCCAGCCCGCAAATGTCGCTTTTGAAAAGGCGCCGGTCCAGCGCCTGGGTGCGATCCTGAATTCGACCGTCACCGACACCCGCGAAGACGTGCTTGATGGTCTGACCAGCCAAGACCCCGATTTTGCCAGCAACGTCCGTAAGGCGATATTTACGTTCAAGGATATCGCGCCGCGCGTCAAACCCACCGATATTCCAAATTGCATCCGCAACGTTGATGGCGACCAGATGATCACCGCAATCGCTGCAGCACTTGCTGGCGACGACGCCCTGGTTGCTTCGGCGGAATTCATACTTGACAGCATTTCACAACGCATGGCGGGGCAGTTGCGCGAAGATGCCGAAGAACGCGGGCCGATCAGGAAGTCCGACGCGGAAAAAGCAATGGCCGCAATCACCACGGCCATTCGGGAAATGGCCGACGCAGGGATCATTACCTTGATTGACCCCGATGAGTCCGAAGAAGAAGACAGCACGCGCGAATAGTGATTCACGTCTGCGCAAGAATGCTCTATCCTTGTGCACATGACAGAGGAAAACACATTCGATGGCCGCCGCTGGCACGATATGGGTGGCACCGCCGCAGGTCCGGTCCCAACCGAACAACACGATTTCGCGCTTTGGGAAAAGCGGGTTGACGCCCTGATGATCATCGCCTCGGGCAAGGGTTTGTTTACCGTCGATGGCCTGCGCCGCGTGCTTGAAGACATGGGCGAAGACGCCTTCGAGACAATGACTTATTACGAGCGCTGGATCGCAAGCGTGAACCAGAACCTGATCGAAGCGGGCGTCTATACAACAGCCGAGCTTGCCCGGCGCATGACAGAGGTCGCGGCCCGCGGGCCGACTTATGGCGAGGCCGCAAGTGAGTGACCGGCAATATGTGCGCGTCCGTTCGGACATGCCGCCGGGCCATGTGCGCACTCCGGCCTATCTGCGCGGCAAGACAGGTTGGGTAGAGCGCACTCTTGGCCCATTCCCGAACCCAGAGCAGCTTGCCTACGGGCTGACGGCGCAGTCACTGCCGCTGATGCGCGTCCGTTTCGCGATGGCCGAGATCTGGGGCGCCGACACCGAAACCCCGCATGACACGCTTGATGCGGAAATCTATAGTCACTGGCTCGAACCGGCAAAGGCTCCCCATGCCACATGATCACCATGACCATCTGTCACCCTCGGGTCATCCCTATCGGCCCGACGATGATCACCCGCTGACATACTGGCAGCAGATGGAAATCGCTGTACGTGAACTCCTGATCGAAAAAGGCGTTACCACCGCGCAAGAAATCGCAGCCCAGATTGATACAATGGATGCCCGCAACCCGTCCCATGGGGCTGCTGTTGTCGCACGCGCATGGACGGATCCGGCCTTTCGCGAGGCCTTGCGCAAGGATGCGAGTGCGGCCACCCGCGATATGGGCTTCGACATTGGGCCGATGCGCCTGATTGCGCTTGAAAACACCGCTGACGAACATAACATCGTCGTCTGCACCCTGTGTTCCTGCTACCCGCGCAATCTGTTGGGGCTGCCGCCCGATTGGTACAAATCCCGCGCCTACAGGTCCCGCACGGTCAGGAAACCCCGCAAGGTGCTGGCCGAATTTGGCGTGTCACTGCCTGAAACCACAACGGTTCGTGTGCACGACAGCACCGCCGACATGCGTTATGTCGTCATCCCGGCCCGCCCCGCCGGCACCGAAGGCTGGAGCACGGATGCCCTTGCCAATCTGGTGACACGCGACAGCATGATCGGCACCGGCCTGCCCAAATCACCGGATACCGTGTGACCGCCGAAGCTGAACCAGAGGGCAGCAAGGCCGATTGGTTGGCGGATCGCGCGCTGCGCGTCCTGATCAGCAGTGTCATGCAACTGCCCTACAACACGCGCGTGCCGATGATGGGCAGTGCGCTGCGCAAAGCCATCGCGCCGCTCGCAGGATATCGCAGACGGGCCGAGCAAAACCTTGCACTGATCTATCCCGAGATGGGCACACTCAGGCGCAGGCAACTGGCCGGGGCATGTTGTGACAACTTCGGACGGACAATCATCGAAAATTACTCGTGGCAGGAGTTCGGCCGGCAACTTCGCGACACCGAAGCCACCGGCGCGGGGCTCAAACCCTTGTCCGAGGCAGCGCAGACACAGCGCCCGGTGATCTTTGTCACTGCCCATTTTGGAAACCACGAGGCACCGCGACAGGTCCTCACGCGCATGGGGTACACCATCGGCGGTCTCTACCGTCCGATGCAAAACGCCTATTTCAACGACCATTACGCCAAGACCATGACATCTTGGGGCGGGCCGGTCTTTGCACAAGGGCGGCGTGGCACCATGGGTTTTGTCCGGCATTTGCGCGGCGGCGGTATGGGCACGTTATTATATGATGTCTCCGCGCCGGGGACACGCCTGCCATTCATGGGCCGTCCGGCGCGAACATCGCTGTCGGCCGCTGAAATCGCCCTGAAGCTGGATGCACTTGTCGTCCCCTATTTCGGCATTCGACAAGCAGACGGTCTTTCCTTCGCGGTCGAAGTCGAAGCACCGATCACGCACAGCACCCCCGAAATCATGCTGCAAGAGATGAACGCGCGGCTAGAGGCGCAGATCAAACGGAACCCTGCACAATGGTTCTGGGTCCACCGGCGGTGGAAGTAATTGGTGCGCTTAGCGTAGCCGCGCCGCACCGACGATCGGGCCGTCGGTGGACTGCTGGACTATCACCACAACGGGGCTGTCGCCAGGCACGTCTGCGTCAAGTGACAGTGCAGATCGCCCGTCCCAGCGACCAATCACATCCCACTCTGTGACGATATTGCTGTAGGTCAGATTGCGTCCGGCGTTTTCGCCACGGGAAATCGCAACGGTCGCTTCCGGTGTATAACGCACCAGTTGCACAACATAATCCCCCCCCGCACCGGGGGCCGCGCTGACTCTGACCCTGTTGCCCTGCCGCGTGAGGGAAACGTCAAACAGATTGCCCTGCCGGCTGTGCGCCTGCAATGTATCCATGACCTGCATCGGGCGCGACCCGATCACATGATCCACCCCGCCGATCACCATCTGCGGTGTATAGACAGTGGTCGCATTCGCCGCACGGGCATAGGCGTGTTGGCGTGCCGTGTTCTCGGGGCGTCCAAAGATATCTTTCCAACCAATGTAATCCCAATAATCAACGTGCAAAGCCAAGGCGATCACATCTTCTCTCTTGGCCAGATCATGCAGCATGGCATCGGCTGGCGGGCAAGAGGAGCAGCCTTGGGAGGTAAAAAGCTCGATCACCACAGGACCATCTTCTGCCGCGGCCTGCGCAACATTCAACAGGCCGACAAATGACAGAATTGCTAGAATGAAACGCATGGCGGGCCTCGGTCTTGGATCTTGGTCCAATTGGTTTAGTCAGCTTTCGATGAAATGACCAATCAACCAATTGCGAGTGCAAAGTTAACTATGTTTCACGCGCATCCGCCGTTGATCTTTATTGTGTGCAATAGTATACAACGCGCGAAAGCGCCGCATTGCAAGACGAATCTGCACGGTGCATCACCGATAGAACAGCCTTGCTCATGCAAATGCCACGAAAGGGACCGCCATGACGATCACAGTCGGCAAAGATACCGCAAACACCCGCAAAACGCTTACAGTCGGCGACCAGTCGGTTGCTTATTATTCTATTCCGGCAGCGCAAGCAGCAGGTTTGGGTGATTTTTCAAAACTTCCTGCGGCGCTGAAAGTGGTTCTCGAAAACCTGCTGCGCTTTGAAGATGGTGGATTTTCGGTATCTGTGGACGATATCAAGGCGTTCTCTGCATGGGCTGACAACGGCGGCAAGAACCCCCGTGAAATCGCCTACCGCCCTGCCCGCGTGCTGATGCAGGACTTCACCGGCGTGCCTGCCGTGGTTGACCTTGCCGCGATGCGTGACGGGATCGTGGCGCTGGGTGGCGACGCCCAGCAGATCAACCCGCTGAACCCTGTTGATCTGGTCATCGACCACTCGGTCATGATTGATGAATTTGGCAACCCCCGCGCGTTCCAGATGAACGTTGACCGCGAATATGAACGGAACATGGAGCGTTACCAGTTCCTCAAATGGGGTCAGGGCGCGTTCAACAATTTCCGCGTGGTGCCACCGGGCACAGGCATTTGCCATCAGGTGAACCTTGAGTACCTTGCCCAAACCGTCTGGACCGACAAGGACCAGAACGGCGTGGAAGTGGCCTACCCCGACACGCTCGTCGGCACCGACAGCCACACCACGATGGTCAACGGTCTGGCCGTCTTGGGCTGGGGTGTTGGCGGGATCGAGGCCGAGGCCGCGATGCTGGGTCAGCCTGTTTCGATGCTGATCCCCGAAGTTGTGGGCTTTGAACTGACAGGCGAAATGGTCGAAGGCACCACAGGCACCGACCTGGTCCTGAAAGTCGTCGAAATGCTGCGCGAATTGGGCGTTGTCGGCAAATTCGTTGAATTCTACGGCGAAGGCCTGGACCGTCTGCCGCTCGCAGACCGTGCCACAATCGCCAACATGGCACCGGAATACGGCGCGACTTGCGGCTTCTTCCCGATCGATGGCGAAACCCTGCGCTACCTGCGCAACACCGGCCGTGATGAGGCGCGGATCGCACTGGTCGAAGCCTACGCCAAGGAAAATGGTTTCTGGCGCGACGAAAACTATGCCCCCGTCTATACAGACACGCTGCATCTGGACATGGGTACAATCGTTCCCGCGATTTCCGGCCCCAAGCGCCCACAGGATTATGTAGCCCTGACCAATGCAAAATCCGCTTTCGCCAAGGAAATGGAAGAAACCTTCAAGCGGCCCATGGGCAAGCAGGTTGCTGTCGCTGGCGAAGACTACACCATGGAAAGCGGCAAGGTCGTGATCGCCTCGATCACCTCCTGCACCAACACATCAAACCCCTACGTGATGATCGGCGCGGGCCTCGTGGCGCGCAAGGCCGCCGCCCTTGGTCTGGATCGCAAACCTTGGGTCAAGACATCGCTCGCCCCCGGCTCTCAGGTTGTGTCGGAGTATCTGGAGGCTGCGGGCCTGCAGGATGACCTCGACAAGATCGGGTTCAACCTTGTCGGATACGGCTGCACAACCTGCATCGGCAACTCTGGCCCGATCCAGAAAGAACTGTCCGACGCGATTGCCGAGGGTGATCTGGTGGCGACATCCGTACTGTCGGGCAACCGGAACTTCGAAGGGCGCATTTCGCCCGATGTGCGCGCCAACTATCTGGCCTCTCCGCCGCTGGTCGTAGCTTACGCGCTGGCTGGTACCATGGACATCGACCTGACCAGCGAACCGCTGGGGCAGGACAAGGACGGAAATGATGTGTTCCTAAAAGATATCTGGCCAACAAGCGCAGAGATCAACGAACTGGTCGAAAAAACCGTGACCCGCGAAGCCTTTATCAGCAAATACGCTGATGTCTTCAAAGGCGACGAAAAATGGCAGGCGGTCGAGACATCGACAGGCGAAACCTATGACTGGCCTGCCACATCGACCTATGTGCAGAACCCGCCCTACTTCAAAGGCATGTCCAAAGAGGCCGGCACCATCAAAGACGTCGTCGATGCCAAAGTCCTTGCTGTTCTGGGTGACATGGTCACGACCGACCACATTTCCCCCGCGGGTTCGTTCAAAGACACAACGCCAGCCGGTCAATACCTGATCGAGCGTCAGGTGCCGGTGCGCGAGTTCAATTCCTATGGGTCCCGCCGCGGCAACCACGAGGTCATGATGCGCGGCACATTCGCCAACATCCGCATCAAGAATGAGATGCTGGATGGTGTCGAAGGCGGCTATACCAAAGGCCCCGACGGCGCGCAGACTTCTATCTTTGATGCCGCAATGGCCTATCAGGCGGACGGCACCCCGCTGGTCGTCTTTGCAGGCGAACAATATGGTGCTGGCTCTTCACGCGACTGGGCGGCAAAAGGCACCTCCCTGCTGGGCGTCAAGGCCGTGATCGCGGAAAGCTTCGAGCGTATCCACCGTTCCAACCTTGTCGGGATGGGTGTTGTGCCCTTCGAATTCACCGGCGGCGACAACCGCAAGACACTGGGCCTGACCGGTG
>CAZTKF010000033.1:0-27508 GCA_964614205.1 uncultured Loktanella sp.
CCTAGTGCTTGCGCAGCGCCAAGACCGCATTCAGGCCGCCAAAGGCAAATGCGTTTGAAAGGGCGACATCGACATCCGCATCGCGGGCAACGTTGGGTACGACATCCAGGGCGCATTCCGGATCAGGTTCCTGATACCCGATCGTGGGCGCAATAATCCCGTCCTTGAGCGCCATGATACAGGCCAGAAGCTCGACCGCGCCGGTGCCGCCGATCAGGTGGCCATGCATGGATTTAGTCGAAGAGATCATCAGATCATCCGCATGTGCGCCGAAGACATCTGCAACAGCCGCACATTCCGTTTTGTCGTTGGCGGCAGTGCCTGTGCCATGGGCGTTGATATAGCCGACGGACTCTTTGGGCAGCCCGGCATCCTTGATCGCACCGGCAATCGCCCGCGCCGCCCCCTGTTTGGAGGGCATGACGATATCGGATGCATCCGAAGACATTGCAAAGCCGATGACTTCACACAAAATAGCGGCCCCGCGGGCTTTGGCGTGGTCGTAGTCCTCAAACACAAAGACACCGGCGCCTTCGCCTTGCACCATCCCATTGCGCGTGGCTGAGAACGGACGGCAGGCATCGCGCGACATGACCCGCAAACCTTCCCATGCCTTGATGCCGCCAAAACACAGCATCGCCTCGGATCCGCCTGTGATCATCACCTTGGCCATCCCGCAGCGTACCATGTTGAATGCCTGTCCCATAGCGTGGTTGGACGAGGCACAGGCGGTGGCCACGGTAAAGGACGGCCCGCGGAGGTTCCATTCCATAGACACGTGACTGGCTGCCGCATTGTTCATCAGCTTGGGCACAATAAACGGATGCACCCTGTTCTTGCCCGCCTCATAGACCGCACGATAGTTTTCGTCCTGCGTATTCAGGCCACCGCCAGAGGTGCCCAGCACAACGCCCGACTGATCTGCCAGCTCCCCCGAGAACGCAAGCCCCGACTGGCCGATCGCCTCGCGCGCGGCAAGCAGTGTGAACTGGGTGAAACGGTCATAAAGCGCGATCTGCTGGCGGTTGAAATGGGCGGTTTCATCATAGCCCTTGATCTGCCCGCCAATCTGGATGGACAGCCGCTCAACATCGTCAATCTCCAGCGGCCCGATCCCGCAGCGCCCTTCCCGCATGGCCGCAAAGGTCGCAGGCACATCGGATCCAAGAGGGTTGATTGTCCCTGCTCCGGTGATCACGACACGGTTCATTTATCCGGCCTGCTCGGATTGCAGTTTCTCTACAGCGGCGACGATGGCTGCGATGGACGAGATATCAAAGTCGCTGGCCTGAGGGTCATTGGCGTTGAAGGGCACGCTGATGTCAAAAGCCTCTTCGATGGCAAAAATGCACTCGACCAGTCCAAGACTGTCGATCCCGATGTCTTCAAGGGTATTGTCCATGGCGATATCGCCGGGGTCCAGCATGGCCTGTTCGGCGATGATTGCGATGACCTGATCGTTGATGCTCATCTCATGACACTCATGTTGTTTGGCGAGGATGTAGTCACTCTGACCGCAATTTGAAACAACTGATTAACGCTTGGCGAGGTCACGCAGCGTGCGCGGCAAGCGGCGCAGGGCTTTGTACCCTTCGATATGGGTCTGCATCTTGGTGGCCGGATACCCCATCATCACCCGTCCTTTCGGCACATTGGACAACACCACACTGCCACCGCCCAGCACAACATCGTCACCCACGGTCAGATTGTCCGCGATCCCGGCCTTGCCCCCGACAACGACGCGGTCACCAATCACGGTTGATCCCGCAACACCTGCCTGCGCGCAGAGCAGGCAGTGTTCGCCCACGATCACGTTGTGACCAACCTGCACAAGGCTGTCGATCTTTGTACCGGCACCGACCCGTGTCGCGCGGATCGTGCCTGCATCCACCGAAGAATTCGCACCGACCTCGACATCATCGCAGATGCTCACCCCGCCAAGCGAGTGGATCCTGTGCCAAGTCGGGTCTGCGGGTATCTCTGTTTCGGCCTCGCCCAGCGTTTCACGCGCTTTTTCGACGTTTGACGGCTCTGCGGTGACAAAGGAAAACCCGTCGCCACCGATGGCCACATTCGGTTGCAGGATGACACGCGCGCCAAGCTGGACGCCCCGCCGCAACCGCACGCCCGCGTGGATCTGACAATCAGTCCCGATCTTCACGCCCTCGGCGATACTGACCTGATCGGCAATCCAGCTATTGGCGCCAATCACCGCATCGGCACCGACAACCGTAAATGCCCCGATCGTCACATTGGCGCCGATCTGTGCCGTCGGATCAATTGCGGCTTGCGGGCTGATCCCGCCGCTTGGCAGAGGACGGTCCAGCATTTGTGTCAGGCCCGCCATTGCAAGGCGCGCGCGCGGCGCGATGATTGCAGCCTCCAATCCCAGCGTCTGCCAGTCCGCGCCGGGCCAGACAACTGCAGCACGCGCCCGCCCCTTTCCCAAGGCCGCGCCATAGGCCGGTGTCATCGCAAGCGCGAGATCGTCAGGACCGGCTGATGCCGGTTCGGACGCACTGCCCACTAACAGATCAACGGCGCCAAAGGCCTCTGCCCCCAGCGCCGCTGCAATCTCTTTTACCGAATGTGCCATCTTGTCCCCGGAGCTCATTTCCGGGGCCAGATTTACCCGCGAACGGCGCGAAGGACCACCCCTTCACGCGCGAGCGCGTTCCAGATGCGCGCGTCACGCCCGTAGACATCGCGCCGGAACTGGACGCGGCCATCCGCAGGGACGGATGCAGTCCGGTACACAAGGTGGACCGGAACAGGCTCTTCCAGATCAACGCGACGCTCGACACCGCTGCGCAGGTGCATCTGGAAAACCTCTTCGGGGTTGCCGACCTGACGCGCCAGCAAGGTGTGCGCAAAATCGAATGGATCGGCCAGACGGATACACCCGTGGCTATAGGCCCTTACCTCACGCCCAAAGAGGCTCTTGGCAGGGGTGTCATGCAGATAGATGTTGTACTGGTTCGGGAACATGAACTTGACCAGCCCCAACGCGTTCCCCTGACTTGGGGGTTCGCGCATGGAATACGGGAAATTCGTTTCGGTATAGCCGCTGAAATCCGCCGTGCTGCGATCAACTACCCTGCCATTGCGGTCGGTGATCAGCAGATTGCGCGCCGCCTGCGGATTGGCCTGCAGCTGCGGCAGGTATTCCTTGGTGATGATCGAGCGCGGGACATACCAGCTTGGGTTGATGACCATGAATTCCATCACATCCGAAAACTCGGGTGTCACACGGTCACGGGCGCGCGCGCCCACAACCGAACGGGTCGAAAATGTCTCGACCCCGTTGTCGATGATTTTGGCCGTGAAATCGGTGATATTGACCCAGATGTGGCGTTCGCCGCGGGGGCGGTTGATCCAGCGTTCCCGTTCCATCGCGACGATGATGGACCGCAAGCGCGCCTCGGGCTGGACATTCAATTCCTCCAAGGTGCCCGGACCGGCTGTGCCGTCAATCGCCAGTCCATGCGCCTGCTGGAAGCGGGTGATGGCGCCGAAAATCGCATCATCATAGGTTTGTGTATTGCTCCGTTCTAGGAAACCCATCGCCATCAGACGGTTGCGCAAAGCCACAACACCGGGGCCGCTGTCGCCGCGTTCATACTTACGCCCGGGGACAGTCGGCCCCCAGCCACCATCGCCGATCAGCCGTTCCATCCGCATCTTTTCGGCCATCAGGCGCGTATATTCCGGCGCGCTTGGCGGCAAGGCGCGGATGAATGCGGCAGGATTTGACCGCGCAAAAGCACGCAACGTGCTAAGCGGTGACCGCAAAGGCACCTGCCGGTGGATAGCAGGGTCGATCCGCGAAGGTGTCAAGACACCGGTCTGGACATCGCGGGCATAATCAAGGAACTGGCGGGTCAAGGCGACTTCCAGTCTTCCCTGCTCTTGTGGCGTAGTTGCCGCCTGCAAACGCGCGATCAGCCCGTCAGCGTCATAACGATCTGCAGGCAGACCATGATTGGCAGCACCTTCAAGGGCTTCGATCAACGCATTGCGCCGAGTGCGGTCGTTGCGCGTGCTCCAAAGACCGTCAAAGTCGCGTTCGCGATAGAAACTCAGCAGATCGGGATCGCCTGATGCGGCCTGCGCCACGGCCTGGCGGAATTCCGTCACCTGCGCCTGTGCCTGCGGCGCGGCAAGCGCCATGACACAGGCGGCAAGAAGCGCCACAAGCAAGCGGATCAAATAACTTGGACGTACTCTATAAACAGACATCACCAGGGTGTTTCCTTAAATATCTTTGCCAATGTTTGACGAAATTGCTGTTGTTTTGGCATGCTTATCCTTACCAAAACCTGTGTCTATTGACAAAACCGCGAGCCGTTCACGCAACCTTCAAGTGTTGCACCGATGCAGCCTTTCGCTGTGACATAGAATCCCCAATGCAACAAATGCGCAGAATTTCGCCAATTTCCCACTTGTTAAAGAAAATTCCCTAAACAGGCCTTGGTCAGCGAATCATTTTATGCCATACAAACGCCACATCTGGGGAGATGTTGGCAAAAAGTCATCTGAAGATGACAGGAATAGTCGAGCGACGGGACAGGCGCGAAACACATGACAAAGAAAAACTCCTCTGGTTTGACCAGGCGTGGATTATTGGGCGCGTTCGCCGCAACAGCCGTTGCCGCCGCCCCGACCTATTCAAATGCCGCAGGTTTCTTGCGTGGTGCTGGAGATATTCGCCGGATCGCAATGCATTCAGGCCGCACCGGTGAACGTCTTGACACGATTTACTGGATCGAAGGCGAATATATCGCCGAAGCCGTCCGCGAAATTAACATGCACATGCGCGACTGGCGCACAGGCGAAGCCGTGCAGATGGATTTGCGTACGATCGACATCATGTCGGCCGCGTTGAACCTGATGGACACATCAGAGCCGTATTTGCTGCTTTCAGGTTACCGCTCTCCCCAGACCAACCAGATGCTCCGCTCGTCGAACCGTGGCGTCGCCCGCAATTCATTGCATATGCGCGGCCAAGCCGCCGACCTGCGCCTGACCAGCCGGTCAACAGCCCAGATGGCCAGCGCGGCATTGGCTTGCCGGGCCGGTGGGGTTGGCCGCTATGGCCGGTCCAACTTTGTGCATATGGACTGCGGCCCGATCCGCAGCTGGCGCGGCTAGAAACAGACCTTATTCCTCAAGGATGACAGGCGACTGGCCTGACTGAAGGTTTGCGCGCGCCGCATCCTGAATGACATCCGACAGCCGTTCGAACATACCGGCGTTCGCCGCTTTTCGCCAAACCAACCCGATAGACCGCATGATGGAACTGCGCCGGAACGGACGCACGATGACATTGCTTGACCGGCTGTCAATTTCAGAACGCGCATAGAGCCGCGGCAGAAACGCCACCCCCATCCCCATCCCGACCATCTGCCGGATCGCATCAAGGCTGGTTCCCTCGTAATCGCGCGCGATCATGCCCCCGTATTGATGGCAGAGCGCTGCTATCTGCGCATGCATGGCATAATCCGGCCCCAGCGACAGAACATTCAGATCCGCAAGATCGGCTTCGGTCACCTCTGTCTTTTCGGCCAGCACATGATCGTCCGGCATCGCCAGCAAAAGCGGCTCCCGGAACAACCGGCGGGTTGTAAGGTCCGCGCCGCCTTCGGGCAGTTGCGTCAGGATCACATCAAGGCTGCCCGCCAGAAGCTCTCCGCGCAGGTCACGCGGGGCGACCTCGCGGATGTAAAGCCGCAAGTCCGGATATTTCGCATGCAGCCGCTCGACGACAAAGGGCATCAGGTACGGGCCGATCGTCTGCGTGGTTCCCAGACGGATGGTACCCGTCAGACCTGTCTGCAAAGAGGCCGTCAGATCCATGATACCGCGCGCCTCGTCAACAATGCGGGCCGCGCGGCTGACAATTTCCCGCCCCTCGGGTGTCAGGGTGACAGGCCCGCGCCCCCGCTCGACCAGACGGACACCCAACATATCCTCGAAATTGCTGATTTGCAGACTGAGCGAGGGCTGGCTTATGCCCATCGCCTCAGCCGCCTTGCGAAAGTGGCGTGCCTCGGACAGGGCCACCAGATAGCGCAACTGGCGCATGCTGGGCAGTGTCTTCATGTTGTCCTCATGAGATAGGTTTTTCCTATCAATTATTACAGGTTCATTGTATTCACTATATCATCTTTGCTGCTACATCCAGTCGCAGTTCACATAAGAAAAGGACGCAGGCGCAACGGTTTGCATGGGACATGCCGGACGTTGTTGCCACGGGGGACAGAATGACAGAACCAAGTTTCCGCAAAGCTGCTCATGGGCCGCGGCTGACCTTTGTCCCGCGTATCCACGCGCTTCGTGCACTTATCCCTTCTTACACTGTAAGGCGCGCCCGCCGGCCGCTCGTTCTTTGCCAACCGGAATAGCCCATTGGATACTTCATCACCTTCCCGCTGGATGACGCCCGCCGGCCTTATCCCCGTCGTGATTGCTGGCAGCCTGTTCATCTGGTTTGCGCAGATGATCCCTGTGATCGGCGGCGGCGATACCCTGCGCTATGTCTGGGAATGGGTCCCCAGCCTTGGCGTGAACGTCAGTCTTTATATTGACGGGCTTAGCCTGACTTTCGCATTGCTGATCACAGGCATCGGCGCTTTGGTGATGCTCTATTCCGCCCGCTACCTTGCAGGGCATGTGCATCAAGCGCGGTTTTCGCTTTATCTGACCAGTTTCATGCTTGCCATGATCGGATTGGTTATATCCGATAACTTATTGGTATTATTCGTCTTTTGGGAACTGACCACAATAACCTCCTACCTTTTGATCGGGTTTAGCCACGACACCGCAAAGGCACGTCGTTCGGCGCTGCAAGCGCTGCTGATGACGGGCATTGGCGGATTGGCCTTGCTGGCCGGAATCATCCTGATCGGCACGACGGCCGGCACCTTCGAGATGTCGGAAATCAATGCAATGGACGGTGTCCTGACCGAGAGCGTCATGTATCTGCCCATCGTTCTTTTGGTCTTGGCAGGTGCCTTTACCAAATCTGCCCAGATGCCTTTCCACTTCTGGCTTCCCAATGCCATGGCGGCCCCGACACCGGTGAGCGCCTACTTGCATTCGGCCACGATGGTCAAAGCGGGCGTCTATCTGATGGCCCGCACACATCCGTCGCTTGCGGGAACCGATTTCTGGCTCTGGACCCTGACGATTGCTGGCGCCATTACGATGGTGTTTGCCTCGGTGATGGCTTTGCGGCAGACAGATCTGAAGCTTGCTCTGGCCTATACCACGCTTATGGCGCTTGGGGCGCTCACCCTGCTTTTAGGCAACGAGAGCGGCTATACGATCACGGCTGCGGCAACCTTTCTGATCGTGCATTCGCTGTACAAGGCAGCGCTTTTTCTGGTGGTCGGTATTCTGGATGCGCAAACCGGTACGCGCGACGCCAACAAGCTGTTCGGCATGGCGCGCGCCCTCCCCGTCACCGCAATTGCCGCCGCGATTGCCGCGTTTTCCATGGCCGGTTTCCCGCCCTTCCTTGGTTTCATCGGCAAAGAGCTGAAATACGCGGGCGCCCTTGCCGTCGCGTCAGAGCCGGTTCTTGTGGCTGGCGCGTTCCTGATTGCCAGCGCCTTGATGGTTGCGATTGCCGGCATCGTGTCGTTCCGTCCTTTCTGGAGCAAATCGGGCGCCCCCATTGCGAACGTCAAGGAAGCGCCATGGCCGATGCTGGTCGGGCCGGTGGTGCTGGCCGTGTTGGGCGCCTTCTTCGGCATCTTCCCCGAGACCCTTGCAACAACGCTAGTGAACCCGACAGTTGCAGCCATTATCGGCAACGCCGAACCGGCAAAAGAGCTCAAGCTTTGGGCCGGCGTGAACCTGCCCTTGTTGCTGAGTATCGCGACATTCGTGCTTGGTTTCACGCTCTATGCCTTCAAACTCAGGCTGCGGGCCGCGTTAATCCGCATGACGGAGCGCGCGCCCAGCTTTGACAATGGCTGGGACAGTCTGATGGCAGGTGTTGCATCTGGTTCCAAGATGCTGACACGTGTGATCCAGACAGGCGTGCTTTATCACTACATGCTTGCCACCTTTGCCACGACGCTGGTTGTGCTGGCCGTGACACTCTGGTTCCGCAGCACCGGCATTCCCGCCATGGCGTTCCCGCAAGTCGCACTCTGGGACTGGCTGGTGTTCCTTCTGGTGCTTTTGGGCGCGGCCCTGACGCTGATCACGAACTCGCGTATCACGGCGATTGCAGGCTTGGGTGTTGTCGGCATCGGCATGGCGATGATCTTTATCCTTTACAGTGCCCCCGATGTCGCGATTACCCAGCTTCTTGTGGAAACGCTTGTTGTCGTGCTTTTTGCTGCTGCCGCCCTGAAACTACCGCATCTTGCGCCCGAGCCGCTACGCAAGCGCTGGATAGACGCGATTGTTGCCATTGGCCTTGGGGTGGTGACCACAGTGATACTGCTTAAGGTCACAACCGGCCCGATCGACCGTGAGTTGACAACGTTCTTCGAGACCACCAGTTGGCCCGAAGCCTTTGGCCAGAACATTGTGAACGTGATCCTCGTGGACTTCCGCGCACTGGATACCTTCGGGGAAATCGCCGTTGTTCTGATTGCCGCCATCAGCATCTTTGCGCTGCTGAAAGCCAAGCCCGAGGAGGATAAACAATGAACTCTGTCATCCTGATCGCTGGCGCGCGCCTGCAAGCTGTGCTGTTGCTGGTCTTTTCGGCCTATATGCTGCTGCGTGGCCATAACGCCCCCGGCGGCGGCTTTATCGGTGGGCTGATCGCGGCAACAGGGTTTGTCGTCTACGCGATTGCCTGCGGGACCGCGGATGCGCGCAAGGCGCTGCGGTTTGATCCCGGCAGTATTGCGGGCGTCGGCCTTGGGGTCGCGCTGTTCGCGGGTATCATGGCGGTGTTCTGGGGCGATGCCCTTTTTACTGGCCAGTGGCTCTTCATCGGGGCGTCAGAAGACAGCAAGGGCATCCCGCTTTCTACGGTGCTGGTCTTTGACATCGGTGTGTATCTGGTTGTTCTCGGGGCGATCCTGTCGATTGCCTTTTCCTTGGAAGAGGCAGTCTGATGGAACAAATTCTCTCTGTCCTGATCGGCATATTGGTGGCCTCTGCTGTCTATCTGATGCTGGCGCGCAGCCTTCTGCGGTTCCTGTTCGGGCTGATCCTTTTGTCGAACGCGGCGAACCTGACGATCTTTGTTGCGGGCCGCCTGACACCGGGTGCGCCGCCTCTGGTTCCCGATGGCCTTGATGCGCCTGTCGGCGTTGTGGCCAACGCCCTGCCACAGGCCCTGGTGCTGACCGCGATCGTGATCGGCTTTGGCCTCTTCGCCTTTGCCCTCATCCTTGCCTTCCGTGCCTATCAAAGCCTTGGCACCCTGAATACCGACGACATGCGCGTCGCCGAACCTGAAGAAATCAAATAAATGAGCTGGTATCTCACTCTTCCACTGGTCATCCCGTTCGCGGCGGCGATCATCGCCTATGTGCTGCGGTCCTCGCCGCTGGGCGCATGGGTTTCGATCATCGGGTCGGGCCTTGGGCTGATCGCCTCTGTCGCCCTGATGGCGGTCGTGCTGGATGCCGGCGTCATTGCCGGCCAGATGGGCAACTGGCCTGCCCCGTTTGGCATCACACTGGTCGCGGACCTGCTGTCAGCCGTCATGGTACTGATCACGGCAATCACGGGCTTTGCCGTGGCGATCTACGCCTTGGGCGATATCACCGAACGGCAGGCTGGTCTGGGCTATCACGCGCTGTTCCAGATCCTGCTGGCAGGCGTGACGGGCGCTTTCCTGACCGGTGACCTTTTCAACCTTTATGTCTGGTTCGAGGTCATGTTGATCGCCTCGTTCGGCCTGCTGATCCTCAATGGCGGGAAAGAACAGATCGACGGCGGCGTGAAATATGTGGCGCTCAACCTGATCTCGACGATCCTGTTCCTGACAGGCATCGGCCTGCTTTACGGGCTGACCGGCACGCTGAACTTTGCCGATCTGGCCATGAAAGTTGAAACGGTCGAAAACCAGGGTCTGCTGACCGTGGTCGCGATGATGTTTATGGTGGCTTTCGGGGTGAAAGCGGCGGTCTTTCCCCTCTTCTTCTGGCTGCCTGCCGCCTATCACACGCCCAGCTTTTCGGTCTCGGCGGTCTTTGCAGGCCTGCTAACCAAAGTGGGCGTCTATGCGCTGATCCGCATGTTCACGATGGTCTTTGACCACGACATCGGGTTCACGCACACAGTGCTGCTTTGGGTGGCCTGCCTGACCATGGTAGTCGGCGTATTGGGAGCTGCGGCGCAATCGGATTTCCGCAAGATCCTGTCGTTCCATATCATCAGCCAGATCGGTTACATGATCCTTGGGTTGGCGCTGATGACGCCGCTCGCGATTGTCGGCGCGGTGTTCTATCTGGTGCACCACATCATCGTAAAGGCCAACCTGTTCCTGATTGCAGGCATCGCCAAGCGGCTAACCGGCGGAACCGAGGTCTATCAGATCGGCGGGCTTTACAAATCCGCGCCGTTCCTTGCGATCCTGTTCCTGATCCCGGCCTTTTCGCTGGCGGGTTTCCCGCCGCTGTCGGGTTTCTGGGCGAAATACATCATCGTCAAGGCAACGCTGGACGTCGAGATGTGGTTTGTCGCCTTCATCGCGCTGGCCGTAGGCCTGATGACGATCTATTCGATGACCAAAATCTGGGCCGAGGCCTTCTGGAAGCCCCACCCCGACGGGATCGAACCGGAACTCAAGAGATTGTCCAACAAGTCTGCACAGATCATTCCCGTGGCAGGCCTTGCAGTGCTGACGATCATCATCGGCCTGAACCCCGAACCCTTTGTCATCTTTGCCGAGCGGACGACCGAACAATTGCTTGATCCAACGGCCTATATCACAACCGTGCTGGGAGAAGCGTCATGAACCTGTTTCTTCTCAACCTCCTGCTGGCTGTCACATGGGCGGGGCTCTGGGGCAGTTTCACCCTGACGCAGCTGGCTTTCGGCTTTCTGATGGGGTTTCTCACGCTTTGGGTCGCGCAGCCGCTTTTTGGCGGCCCCAACGGGTATTATCTGCGCGCCTACCGTATCGTGCGGCTGGTGCTGTTTTTCCTTTACGATCTCTGTCTGTCCAGCCTCCGCGTGGCCTATGATGTGCTGACACCAAAGGATTACAGCAATCCCGCGATCCTTGAGATGCCTTTGGATGTGAAATCGGACATCGAGATCCTGCTGGTGACGAACCTGATTTCGCTCACCCCTGGCACGCTAAGCCTTGATGTCACGCCGGACCGCAAGACCCTGATCGTACATGCGATGTTCGCGGATGACCCCGAGGCGGTGATTGCGGGCCTCAAGTCGGGGATGGAACGTATGGTAAAAGAGGTATTCGAAGAATGACATCGTCCGAATTTCTGGAATGGTCGGTCTACGCGACCTTCGTGATGGTGATGCTGTCATTGGCGATTGCCTTTATCCGGCTCGCCAAGGGCCCAAGTCTTGCCGACCGTGTTGTCGCGCTTGACATGATGACAGTTTCCATCATCGCGGTCTGCGGTGTGGCGGCTGTCGCCACTGGTGTCTATGCGCTGTTGGACGTGGCCCTTGTGCTGGCGTTGGTGGGTTTCCTTGCGACGGTCGCCTTGGCCCGCTTTGCAGAACGGCGCGCCTTGCGCCAGGAGGAGACTGCACATGACTAATGTCATCATTGCCCTCTTTTTGCTTCTGGGCGGTTTCTTTGCCCTGATCGCGGCCATCGGCGTGCTGCGCCTGCCCGATGTCCTGACGCGGATGCACGCCTCGACCAAGGCGGGTATTCTGGGCAGCAGCCTGATCCTTGTGGGCGGGGCAATCTATCTGGCCGAGGTCGAAGTGACCGCGCGTGTTGTCGCAACGATCCTGTTCCTGATGCTCACCTCACCCATCGGCGCGCATATGATTGGTCGCGCCTCTGTGGGTGATCTCAAAAAGTCGCACGATAAACCAGGCGACAACGCCTAAAGCTCTTGCGGACAGGACGACGGGGCGGGCAACATAAGGCAATCATCCGCAAAGGGGTCACTGCCCGTGTCCGAACCATTCGATCTGATTTTCCAAGGTGGGCGGATTGTCACGCCAACCGGCATTGTGGCCGGTGATCTGGGTGTGCGTGGCGAAACGATTGCCACAATCGGCACTGGCCTTGGCCCGGCCATAATCAGCGTCGATGCTACGGGCAAATACGTGATGCCCGGCGGTGTCGATCCCCATGCACACATCGAACAGATGTCGGGCATGGGCGTGATGAACGCAGATACTTTTGAAACGGCCACACGCTCGGCCGCGATGGGGGGAACAACAAGCGTGATCTCTTTCGCGGCGCAGGCGAAAGGCGAAAGGCTGTCAGACACCGTTTCGGAATACAGCGCACGCGCAACACGCGGTGCGATGATCGACTATGCCTTCCATATGACAGTGACAGATACCGGCGTCCCCGATTTTGAAACGGATCTCGGAACTTTGATCGCAGGCGGCAACCGTTCGATCAAGGTTTTCACAACCTACAACATCCAACTGTCGGACGCGCAGATTCTGGCTGTGATGTCCGCCGCGCGCGCCAACGGGGCCTTGGTTTGTGTCCATGCGGAAACCGATGCGATCATTGCGCAGGCCAAGTCCGCCCTGATCGCCGCGGGTAAGACCGCCCCGCATTACCATGCCGCATCGCACCCGCGCATGGCCGAAATTGAAGCCATCGAGCGCATGTGCCGCTTTGCCGAATACCTTGGGCAACCGGTGATGATTTTTCATGTCTCGACCAGCGAAGGGGCTGCTGCCGTCCGCGCGGCCCGCACCCGTGGTGCGCCTGTCTGGGCCGAAACCTGCCCGCACTACCTTTTCATGACCGAAGACATCCTGCACCAGCCGGGGCTGGAGGGTGGCAAGTGGATGTGCTCGCCCCCGCAACGGCAGGTCGCCGATCAAGAGGCCCTGTGGGATGCACTGCACTGTGGCGATCTTGATCTGATCTCGTCCGATCACGCCCCCTACCGCTTTGATGCAAGCGGCAAACTCTCGGCGGGGCCGGATGCCGGTTTTCACGAGATTGCCAATGGTCTGCCGGGGCTGGAAGCGCGCCTGCCTTTGATGTTTGACGCTGTGGTGAGCCAAGGTCGCGGCGGCGCCGAAGCTTTCGCGCGCCTGACCGCAACCGCACCGGCAGAGATTTACGGATTGCCGCGAAAGGGCCGCCTTGCCGAGGGCATGGATGCCGACATCACGCTTTGGGACCCTGACAAGACCGTCACCTACGGCGAAAACGACCTGCATGATAATGTCGGCTATAACCCATGGGTCGGGCGCAGCATTACCGGATGGCCCACCGATGTCTGGCTGCGCGGCAACCACATCGTGCAAGGCGGAACCTTTGCCGCGATCCCCGGCAGTGGCGTCTGGATCAACCGCCCGACGCTGGCCACAGCTCCGACCGTACCGCAGCGCCAAGGATAGCCATGCCCCGCCCCGACACGCCCCATACGCTTGCCATCACCTTTCTCTACTACCGTGATCTGCCCGCCGCGATGCGCTTCTACGAAGACATCCTCGGGCTGCCGCTGACCATCGACCAGGGCTGGTGCAAGATCTACCAGATCTGTCCCGGCGCGCATGTAGGGCTGGTCGACGAAACCCGCGGAATGAACAAATGGCAGCCCGTCAAGACGGTGCAACTGTGCATCCGGGTGGCGGATGTCGACGCATGGCACGCCTATGCCAAACAAAAAAATCTTGATGGCCTGTCAGAGCTATTCGTGAACGACGAAATCGGCATCCGCGCTTTCGTCTTCAACGACCCCGAAGGCTATCAGATCGAAATCCAGACAGCCACACGGGAGGGCGCATGACCGGCGACACACTGATCGTGATCAACCCCAATTCGTCGCAGACCGTGACGGACGGGATCAAGCTGGCGCTGGACCCTCTGCGCAGATTCGGCACGCCGATCCGTTGCCTGACGCTACCCGAGGGGCCGCCAGGCATCGAGAACCAGCGTCAGGCCGATCTGACCGTGGCCCCCATGCTGGCGCTTGCGGCGGCGCAACAGGATGCGGCAGGTTATGTTATCGCCTGCTTTGGCGACCCCGGCCTGCACGCGCTGCGCGACCAGACCGCCCTGCCCGTTGTCGGCATTCAGGAGGCGGCGGTAATGACCGCGCTTTCTCTGGGGCAACGTTTTGGCGTGATCGCGATCCTGCCTGCCTCGGTCCCGCGCCACCTGCGGGCTTTCGGGGCGATGGGTGTGCTGGAACGTCTTGCCGGAGATCGGGCCTTGGGGCTGTCGGTTGCCGATCTTGCCGACCCCGCCAAAAGCCTTGATGCCATGGTCGCAACCGGCAAGCGCCTGCGCGACGAGGATGGCGCCAACGTCCTGATTATGGGCTGTGCGGGCATGGCCCATTACCGCCAAAGACTCGAAGCCGAAACCGGATTGCCCGTCGTCGATCCCTGTCAGGCCGCCGCCGCGATGGCCATCGGCCAGATCGCCCTGAACCTGAGCCATAGAGGAAGTACAGATGCTGGATGAAACCGCGCAAGGCGTCTTTACCATCGCCGTCACGCCCTTTCTGCCTGACGGCGCGCTGGACTGGGACAGCATCGACCGGATGGTGGATTTCTACATTGAGAAAGGCGCAACCGGTCTGACGGTCCTTGGAATGATGGGTGAGGCGGGCAAGCTGACGGCGGAAGAATCGGTTGCCGTTGTCAAGCGCGTCACGGCGCGCAGTTCAGTGCCGATTGTTGTGGGTGTGTCGGCCCCGGGTTTTGCGGCAATGAAGACGCTCAGCGATGCAGCCATGGATCTTGGGGCCGCCGGTGTCATGGTTGCGCCGCCGGGCAACCTCAAGACCGATGACCAGATCATCGGCTATTACCATAACGCCGCCGAGGCGCTGGGCGATGCGCCCTTCGTCCTGCAGGACTTTCCGCTGGTCACTAATGTGGTGATCCCGACCAAAGTGATCCTTCAGGTGGTTGAGGACTGTCCCACTTGTGTGATGCTCAAGCACGAAGACTGGCCGGGACTGGAAAAAATCAGCGCCCTGCGCGCGGCCTCTGCCGCAGGTGCGCGGCGCATCTCGATTCTCTGCGGCAACGGCGGGCTTTATCTGCTTGAGGAAATGCTTCGCGGGGCCGACGGAGCGATGACAGGCTTTGCCTACCCTGAAATGATGGCGCAGGTTGTCGATTCCTGTCGTGCCGCTCATCCGGACCACGCCCGTGACATTTTCGACGCCTACTTGCCGATGGTCCGCTACGAGGCCCAGCCGGGTCTGGGGTTGGCGATCCGCAAATACACGCTGGCACAGCGCGGGGTCATCGCACATGCAACGCTGCGCAAACCGGGTGCTGCCCTGAGCCCTGCAACAATGGCCGAGGTTGATGCCTTGGCAGCGCGGCAAGAGGTCAGATTACGCGCGCTGGATATCTAGATGCGCCATTCGGTTCTGCCCCCAGTACCTCGGGCGACAACGGACCGGGATATCTCATCGGGCTATGTATCTGGCCCAGAGCTTACGCACGCCACGGAATGAAAAGCGCCGGATAATCCGCTTGCCTTTTGTTGTCAGTGGATGCGGCACACTTGGCTTGCCCTGCGATGCAGAGTTGAGAATTCTTTGATCGCGCTTGCGTCTGGAGATGTAAATATTTGCGAACCCACCATGTCGCGGACGGCGCGGCCTTTCGTCGGCAGGCTGGTCGCAGATGGCAAATAGAAAAGCCTCCAGGCGTGCACCTAAGAGGTGCCGCGGAACCTCGCCATTGCGGAAAACCGGCGCCGACAAGTAAGCGGCCATTTTTGCAGGGTCTTCACTGACCTCGATGACATGGTTCACGCAATCCTCGGATGTCGCAAAATCCCGCAGATGAATGAAGGCAGCAGGGTTGAAATCATCCGTGATGCGTGGATCACCCCAGTAAATCGGGATCGTTCCGGCCATAAAAGCGTGGGCGATCTTTTCGGTCGTGTACCCGGGTGATGCAGAGTTTTCGAAGGCGATCGTAAAGTTGTAGGCTTTTTGCGTTTCCAGTTTCGACGCAAACCAGTCTCCGTCGAAGCGGTCAGAGACAGCGTCTTCCTTGTTCTTGAGATGACGACCAAGGGACTCGACAAGTTTGCGTCCGGACAGCAGATGAAAAAAGGCGTCTCTGACCGGATCCGCATTTCCATTTGAGTAGATAAAATTACAGAATGCCCGCTGCCCGAGGTCACCGGCAACAGCCTGCTGACGCACTGCCGTCCCTAGTTGGGCAAGATGCTCTGCTTCAAAACACGGAAACCGCAGGTACCTGTCCTCAAGAACCAGATGATGGAACCCGATCGCATAATCACAAAGATTAAAGTCAGGGACGAGATTTTCGCCGGTGTAGAAAACCTTGACGCAATTAAACTGCAGGTGCTTGGCACCAAAGCAGGAAAAGAACAGAATTTCAGGGTCTTGCGCGTCGAGGATAATTTCGTACCGCTTTGCAAGAACGGTCCATATCCGAAACCCTTGGGCATTAAAACCGGGCCAGAAATCCGTGAAATAAACCCGTATCTTGGGTAGCTGCATAGTGGTTGCCCGGGCGTGTGGTCTGAATGATCGCACACTCTGTGCGCGCGCGGGCGACACTAGCGAGCGTCTTATCCAAGGTCCAGCGCAAAGGATTTCACCATGTGTTCCGCACCAGTCGGCTGCACTTTTTTCGTTGGTTCTGCGCGGCATTTGGCGTCAGATTGGGTCAAACGCATCATTCACAAAGGAACCGCCATGCTTCAGACACTCGGATTTCTCTTGGGCTGTCAGCTGTTGGGGGAAATAACCGTGCGCGGGTTTGGCTTGGCAATTCCCGGTCCGGTTCTGGGTCTTGCCCTGCTTGTTGCTTTGCTCGGCTCGGTGCCTGTGCTTGCCGAACGGCTCCGGCCCACAACCAGCGTTATTCTGGCGAACCTGTCGTTCCTTTTTGTGCCTGCCGGGGTCGGTGTCATTGGCAACCTTAGGGTGCTGTCGGATGACGGGCTTGCCCTGTTGATCATTCTGATCCTCTCGACCTTGCTTTCGATGCTGGCAGCGGTCGGCACCTTTATCGGCGTGCGGCACCTGACCGAAAGCCGGTCATCATGACAGACGTGGCAAGCCTCTGGAGCTATCTGGCAACAACACCGCTGATCTGGCTGACCACAACGATCATCGCCTATTTGGTTGCTGATGGCGTGGCACGGAAACTGGGGTATCCGCCTTGGGCCAATCCGGTGCTGATGTCGGTTCTGTTGATCGCTCCTGTCCTGTGGCTGACACGGACAGAATACGCGACCTACTTCGAGGGCGCTCAGTTCATTCATTTCCTGTTGGGTCCGGCAACGGTGGCGTTGGCATTGCCGCTCTGGGATAATCGCGACACGATCCGGTCTTCGGTTGCGCCGATCGTGCTGGCCCTCTTTGCGGGGTCGATTGTTGCGGCAGGCTCGGCCATTCTCTTGGCCCGTGCCTTTGGCCTGCCGATGGAGGTCTTGCTGTCGTTGGCACCCAAGTCCACGACGGCACCGGTCGCGCTTGGCATTTCTGAAGCCGTGGGCGGGCTTCCGGCGCTGACAGCAGTGTTGGTGATCCTGACAGGGATCATCGGGGCGGTGACGGTGACACCGGTGATGAACTTGCTGCGCATCACTGACTGGCGCGCGCGCGGTTTTGCTGTTGGTGTGGCCGCCCATGGCATCGGGACGGCCCGTGCGTTTCAGGTCAACCCTGTGGCAGGGGCCTATGCCGGTATTGCGATGGCCCTGAATGCCTTGCTGACCAGCCTGATTGTCCCGTTTCTGGTGCGGTGGCTGGTCTGACCGCAGCGTGCAGAGCCTCGGGGCCAGAGTGTTGACCCTGACAGCCGTTTTTGTGTGGTGAACCCCCCGTTTCCCACATAACCTGCCATCAGAGAAGCAAGAAACAGGGTGCCTTATGCAAATTGAAGCAATCGGCCGTGTCCAGTCCCCGCGGGTTATCCGGATCGGCGGCGGTGTCGCGAAAGAAGTGGGCGAGGTTCTGGAACAGCTTGGCCTATCGCGCCCGCTGATCGTCACCGACACAAATCTTGTGGCCTTGGGCCATGTGCAGACGGTGACGGATGTTCTGGATACAGCCAACATCACGTGGTCGATCTTTGACGGCGTGGTCGAAGACCCGACAGACCTGTGCGTCGATGCCGGCCTGAAGGCATTTCAAGAGGGTGATTTCGACTGCATCATCGGCCTGGGCGGCGGCAGCCCGATGGACACGGCCAAAGCCATCAGTTTCATGAGTGTCAATCCCGGCCATGTGCGCGACTACAAGGCACCACACCAGATTGACCGCTGCGGTCCCCCTCTCATTCTGATCCCGACAACGGGTGGCACCGGGTCCGAGTTGACACGTTGGTGCGTGATTACCGACACGGAACTTACTGAAAAGTATAACCTTTCCGGCCTTGCCTGCGTTGCAACTGCCGCGCTGATCGACTGGACCTTCACGACCACAAAACCATGGCGCATTACCGCCGATACGGCAGTCGACAGCCTGACCCACGCGATGGAGGCTTTTGTAAGTCGCAAAGCTTTTGCCTATGCTGACGCCTTTGCACTTGCCGCAATGCCCGCGATTGCCAAGAACGTGCGCACAGCCTGCACAGACCCCGAAAACGGCCCTGCACGGCAGGCGCTGATGCTTGCAGCATCTCAGGCCGGTATGGCCTTTTCCAGTGCATCGGTTGCCCTTGTCCATGGCATGAGCCGCCCCATCGGCGCGCATTTTCATGTCGCCCACGGATTGTCGAATGCGATGCTTTTGCCGCGGATCACGCAATTCTCGATCGGTGCAGCCGAAGCACGATACGCCACGTGCGCCCGCGTCATGGACTGGGCCGAGGCAACCGACAGCGATGCGCTTGCCTGCCAGAAACTGGTCGAAAATCTGATGGTACTGAATGCCGACCTGAAGGTGCCTTCGCCAAGCAGCCTCGGTCATGTTGCCCAGCCCGAGACACTTGCGCTGATGGCATCACAGGCGCTTGCCTCCGGGTCTCCGCAGAACAATCCCAAAATACCCACCCAAGCAGAAATCGTGCAGCTATATCAGGATATCTGGTAAGCGAATTGGCACTCTGGCTGCACGACGCCCTTGCGGCAGGGGCGGATCAGCCGCTGGGACATTCTGGGGAAGCAGAGGGCGGCTGATCCTTGGGGGGGTATGTCTACGGGAATCGGCACCCCACAAAGCACACTTTGGCATCTGGTTGCGTCGCAGTTTTGATATTGATCAATTTCTTGGTGCCAAAGACCACAGGGACAGCGGGCCATGGAAACGCTATGGTTGCTGGCTCTCATCCGGCGGGGTGGCAACAAATCGGCCGTCTTCGATCGCACGCTTCAGGCGCTTGACATCCGATGACACCCCGTAGAACCGCGAAATCCTCCCCAGAATATCCAGCGCAGCGTCAGACAGGCCCGCGCGCGCCAATTCGGCGGCCAATTCCCGCGCGGCCATCTCGCCAAAGGACGCGTCATCAGCCAGCGTTGCCAGCAATGCCTTCGCTCTTGCAATATTGCCGGAACCAAGTGCGGAAATGATGCGCTGCGCTTGCCGTCTCAGCCTGAGTTCCTGCGGAAACACCGCCCCGCGCCCGACGCTGTCAGCCAATGAAAATAAGGGCAAAAGCGCGATACCCAATTTGAATGAGAGCCTCTTGTCCGGCGCCTCAAGCCCGCGCCTGATACGCAAGACCCGCGAATATTTGCCCCGAAACGTCCGTATCACCTCGGACCGGAGCGCGAACCAAGGCTGGCCGAAACGCGGCTCAAGTGACCTGTTTGCCATTGTCGGCATCAAGCGTGCGGCGCGGCGCCCCCGTTTGGCGTGCTCGACCAGAGCCCTATACAAGCCGGTTTCAGCTTTGTGTTCTGTCAGGGCATCTTCTGCAAAGCCGATCTTGCCAAGCACTGCAATCTTGCGGTTCAAGGCGGTATCTTCCCCGACACGCAAAGAAGGATCATAGTATCCGGCCTGCACGATTATATCGCGTTCCACGGAAAGCCCGTAGTTGATCCGGAAACGTTCGGGTGTGTCAGGCAATCGCAGCGCATAAAGAGACAGATGATAGGCCCAGGCAACAGCACTTGCGGGGTGGCTGTTGACTACAGGGGTCGAGACTGCCGCAAATCCTGCAAGATGTTTCTTCAAACGGTTGGCGATCCAGTCAGGGCGGGCAACACAGTCCCCCGCCAAAAAGGAAATCCACGTCGCATTTGACAGATAGACCCCGATGTTGCGCGCCGCACCGACAAACACCCTCTCGGGGACCGAAACCGCAATCACACGGTCGGCCAGATCACCCAGACGCGCTTGCAGATCGCCGCCGCCAGAGTTCACAACAATGACGCTGGCCTGTTCCGATTGGGAAAGAAGCGATGAAACGGCGCCCTTCAGTTCGGGTGGTGCGCCCACCCCGATGGCGATTGCCGCCATTGGAGCAAAGGCGCGTGCGTTGCAACCCCACGCAATCGACACATCCCCTTCTGACCAACCCATTTCACAAAAACAGGTTTCCTCTGTGGTCTTTCCAAGCGGTGGTTGAAAACGAAGTTGGTCGATCCGGCCCGCGATGTCCAATGCAGGCCCTTCCGCCGACAGAAGCGCCTCTCTCTCTGCGAAACGGCCCTGATGGGACAACGCGTCGGCACGCGCAAGA
The DNA here is from genome assembly GCA_964614205.1 of uncultured Loktanella sp. Classification (GTDB taxonomy): domain Bacteria; phylum Pseudomonadota; class Alphaproteobacteria; order Rhodobacterales; family Rhodobacteraceae; genus Yoonia. The sequence goes on from CAZTKF010000033.1 coordinate 20,746, forward strand.
AGATGCTTTGCGTCGGGGTCGTGGACAAAGCTGTGATCTGCGGTGTCGCTGGTGTCGTCCTCTGTCATGTTCCGACTGGCCGGGGTCGCCGGTTCTTCCGCCTCTGAGTGGGTCAGGTCTGCCATCCACAGATCACCTGTGTCGTGATGTGGCGGGGCATAGCCGCGTTCGGGTGGTATCTCGGTCAGCTCAAGCCCGTCTTCGTCTGTCAGATAATCGTATCCGATGGCCTGATATTGCCAGTCCGGATCCAGCCTGGTGTAAAGGTCACGCCGCGCGGCACGCCGCCGGGCGTCCAGCATTTTCAGATGATAGAAATTCACACGCGTTTGCCTGACGGGATACACCGGATAGATCGGGGGAAAGTGGCTGTGAAGCGGGTCATAGTCAAAAACCATATCTTTGCTGATCGGAAACAGGCGCATGACCTGCTTGCGATCCCAGATCCCGTCAGACCGGTATTTGTCAGGTTCGTAAAGCTCGCGCACATTGAACCCCCAGATTGCCGGCCGTTTGGCCATGCAGGCGCGGATCACCTGACCGGCGCATTTCTCGAAACGTTCATCAGGATCAACGCCAAGAACCCAATCCGCACCAAGCCGGCGCGCTTCTTCAATCAGCTTCTGTCGCCGCTCGCCTTCGGAACTGAAGACACCCTGCGCCTCTCGGTCATCCCAAGAGACAAACCCGTCAACAACTGACCAGAGATTTTCTTTCAACGCAGGAACCAGCATCGCATCGAAGCGGAAAGAGTAGATGGCGACAAGCTTTGGCGATGGAAGGTTGCGGAATTCAGCCAGGCTGCGCCCCTTAAGGTCATGATCCAACATATATAATCGACCTCAAATACCCTCAATAAATGCAGAAAATCTGGCACAGAAAGTGCATTTGATCAACGCCGGAACAAAGACGCGTCAAACCGATCCGGCCCGATTTCCGGCACGATACATTTCCGGTGTCTCGGTATTTGGATCTGCGCATTGACAAAGCAGATACAGGACCTTGATCCGCAAGAGTTTGCAGGTGCGCCAAGTCCGTGGCACGGCAAAGCCACAAGACATCACGATCATTGCAAATGTGAGATGGCGCACCCGAGAGGATTCGAACCTCTGGCCTCTGCCTTCGGAGGGCAGCGCTCTATCCAGCTGAGCTACGGGTGCCTGTTTGCGTCTATAACGACGCGGATTGGGGGTCGCAACGGCAAAGTCGGGTCAGGATGATCTTGATCGGTACTACGCAAAAAGATCGTGACAGAGTTCAAGCGCGTCGATCAGTACATCCACTTCCTCGGTGGTGTTGTACATCCCGAAGGACGCGCGGCAGGTCGCGCCCACGCCCATATGCTCCATCAGTGGCATCGCGCAGTGGGTGCCGGCCCGCACGGCAACGCCTTTCTTGTCCAGCACGGTCGAGATATCATGCGCATGCGCCGCCCCGTCCAGCGTGAAAGAAAAAATCGCACCTTTGCTGGCTGACTGCCCCTGCACATTCAGCCAGTTCAGCCCATCAAGACGGTCGCGTGCGTAGTCACGCAATTCCCTTTCATGCGCCGCGATCCGGTCCATGCCGATATCCATCATATACTCCAGCGCCACACCCAGACCGATCGTTTGCACGATGCCGGGTGTGCCGGCCTCGAACTTCATCGGCGGATCATTCCACGTGACCGTATCGCGTGTCACCTCGCGGATCATATCGCCGCCGCCCATAAAGGGGCGCATCTCGGCCATCCGTTCCTTGCGCACATAGATCGCGCCAGAGCCCGACGGGCCATAAAGCTTGTGGCCGGTGATTGCATAGAAATCGCAGCCGATATCGGCCACATCCACCGGCATATGCACCGCAGACTGGCTGCCATCGACCAGCACAGGCACGCCTTTGGCATGGGCCCCCGCTGTGATTGCCTTGACGTCTACCACAGTGCCCAGCACGTTGGACATATGGGTGACAGCAACCAGCTTGGTCTTGGGGCCAATGGCATCGATCATTTTTTGCGGGTCAAGATCGCCGTTGGCGTCCACATCAACCCATTTGATCACAACACCCTGCCGTTCGCGCAGGAAATGCCACGGAACGATGTTGGCGTGGTGCTCCATGATGGACAGCACGATTTCATCACCTGCTTCCAGACGCGGCATGGCCCAGCTATAGGCCACCATATTGATGCCCTCGGTGGTGCCGGAATTGATGATGATCTCGTCCTCTGACGGCGCGTTCAGAAAGCGCGCAATGATCCCGCGCACCCCCTCATAGCGTTCCGTCGACAGGTTGCTAAGGTAATGCAGTCCGCGATGCACATTGGCGTATTCTTCGGCATAGCCGCGCGTGACAGCATCAATCACCACCTGCGGTTTCTGTGCCGAGGCCCCGTTATCAAGATAGACCAGCGGCTTGCCATTCACTTCACGCGACAGGATCGGAAAATCGGCGCGGATCTTTGCCACATCATAGCTCATACGGTACCTCCGGTCGGACCGAAGCCCAGAATGGCCAGAACCACCCCAGCAAACAAAGCCGTTCCCATCAGCCCCAGAAAGATCGCGACCAGCGCCTTGCCAAGGCTTTCAAAGCCATGCAAGACATTGACAAAGTTGATAAAACACCAAATCAACGCCCCCAGCGACAACAGCCCGAAGATCGAGCCGATCGCCGGGCTGATCAGGACCAGAACAACCTGAACCGCCTCCAGTGTCAGACTGATGGACTGGAACCAGACAATGATGGCCAGTGCAGCCTGCAAGCTGCCTTGCCCGCCCATGATCTTGCCCGCGTAGAAGATGCCAAACACGAAAAGCACCAGAAAGACACCGATGATGGCCACAAACCCGAATGGCGTCAGCGCGAAGGCCTGATCCTGAAAGGCCACTGGCGCAGGTGAAATCATCTGCAACAGCACCACAAGGATCACATTCAGTACGGCGACCAGCGCAAGACCCGTCCAAAGCGCCTCGCGCGGGACGTTCATGGCGATCACTTTGCGCGCGCTCTCGGACGGCTCCATGATGCTGGTCCAAACGGCCCGCATCCAAGTTTGAAAATCAACGGTCATATTCTGCTTTCGGCTTCGCGCAAGGTTTGAACCCAAATCACCACGAAGGCAACAAGCCAAATCCCCCCAATCAGGTTGGTCTGCGGACCGGACCCGGCAAAGCCCGCCATCAGCCCGTGCAGCAACAGCAATGGCACCGTCGCCAGCATGCTCCAGAACAGGGCGAGCCGCGCGCCGTACCAGTCACCCTGCCCGCCCAGCAGTTTTGCAACCAGATGCGTCAGTGCCGCGATGATATACAGAAACAACGGCCAGATCATCAGCCACGCAAAGAATTCATAGGCCATCAACCTGTCCAGTTCCGGCACCTCGGCACCTGCAGGCAGGTCAAATCCGGCGGCCTTGCGCGACAGGCGGGGCCATTGCGCCACGAAGATCAGAAAGCAACTGATCATCAGATAGGCAATCGCCCTGTCCTCGCGCCGCCCCTGCGCCAGCAGGTCTCGCATGACCTGACGCGGCCTGCGCCACGTCCGCACAATATCATTGGTGACGGCCATTAGCTGTGCCGCGACAGCCAGGCTTCCAGACGGTCCCGCAGCTCTTCTGCCAGCGCCTTGTCCTCGATTTCTTCCAGTGCCTCGGCAAGGAAGGACAAGGTCAGGAGATTGCGCGCCTCAAGGTGCGGCACACCACGCGAACGCAAGTAAAACAGGGCGGTTTCGTCGATCGCACCAGAGGTTGACCCATGCGAACAGGCGACATCATCGGCGTAGATTTCAAGCTCGGGCTTGGCAAGGAATTGACTGTCGTCATCCAGCAGGAGCGACTGGCTGATTTGATAGCCATCGGTCTTTTGCGCGCCTTCCTTGACCAGAATTTTGCCTTGGAACACACCTGTGGCGCCATTGCGCAGGACCTTCTTGAACACCTGACGGCTTTCGCAATTCACCGCGTCATGGGTGATAAAGACCGTGTCATCATGGTGAAAATCGCGCCCGTCGCCGACACAGGCCCCCGCAACATGGGCCACCGCATCGTCACCGACGATTTCCAACACGCATTCATTGCGCGTCAGAACCCCGTTGAAGGTCAGTGTGAAGGACTTGAAGGTCGAATTACCCGCAATCCTTGCAAAACAATGGGTTATAGCACGACGTTCATGGTCGCGTCCCTGCGCGCGGACGTGGTTAAAGGTGCCGCCCTCGGCCACTTCGACTTCCAGCAGTTTGGAAAACCGCGCTGCGGCAGGCCCGGTTTCCAGTAAGGTGAATTCCGCCCCCGCCTCGACCTTCACCAGGTTATGCAGGATCGCGTCCGATGCGACATCTTTGTGAAGATAGATAAAGTTGACCGGCTTGGTTGCCTTGTCGGTGACACGGATCACAACACCATCTGTTGCCAATGCCGTGTTCATTGCCGCAAGCGGTCGCGCGACAGGCTTTTGGCCACGGGCTTCCAATACACCGTATAGGTCCTTGGCCCAGTGGATATCCGTCGCCATCGCGTCGGACAACCGCTCGATCTCCAATCCTTCGCCGCTCAGGTCGTCCGAGGCATCGGCATCAAAAACACCATCGACAAAGACGATCTTGATGCGGTCGACCGCATCAAAAAGCGGGCCTTCGTCGGCGTCGAACACCGCCGCCTTGGGTGCCTCTACTGCGGTCAAAGAGGACGGATCGGTGAATTTCCAATATTCGTCACGCTTGGTCGGCAGACCCATCTGGCGCAACCGCGCCAGTGCATCGGCCCGCGCCGCGTTGCCCCATGCCGCCCCTTGCGGGACCGCGACATTGGCCAGTCGCGCCTCTGTCGTATCGTTTTTCAACTGCGCAAGTGCCATCAGGCCACCTCTGCCAGAATGTCGGCGTATCCGTTGTTTTCTACCTCAAGCGCCAGTTCCGGCCCACCCGATTTCACGATGCGCCCATCCGCCATGATGTGTACGATATCGGGTTTGATGTGATCCAGAAGGCGCTGGTAGTGGGTAATCACAAGGAAAGACCGCCCTTCCGAACGCAGCGCATTGACGCCTTCGGCCACCAGTTTCATCGCATCGACGTCAAGACCGGAGTCGGTTTCGTCCAGAATGCACATCTTTGGTTCTAGCATGGCCATTTGCAGAATCTCATTGCGCTTCTTTTCGCCGCCGGAGAAACCTACGTTGACCGGACGCTTGAGCATTTCCGCGTCGATCTTGAGGCTCTTGGCCTTCTCGCGCACTTCCTTGAGGAATTCACCTGCGCTCAGTTCGGCCTCGCCACGCGATTTGCGTTGCGCATTCACAGCCGTGCGCAAAAACGTCATGTTGCCCACACCCGGGATCTCGACCGGGTATTGAAACGCCAGAAAGAGGCCAGCGGCCGCGCGCTCTTCCGGTTCCATCTCCAACAGGTCCTCGCCCTCAAGTGTGGCGGACCCGCCCGTGACCTCATAACCATCCTTGCCGGAGAGGACATAAGACAGGGTCGATTTACCAGACCCGTTCGGCCCCATGATCGCATGCACCATGCCGGGCTCAATCGTCAGATCCACGCCCTTGAGGATCTGCTTGTCTTCTTCTTCCAGTTTGACCTCTAGGCCTTTGATTTCTAACATTCTATTCTCCTAAAGATAAGTGCGCGCAGCAACGCCAGACGCCCCGGAACGGAAAGATCCGCCGGGGCCGTTGCCGCGATATGAGTTTGGGTTCAGAGGCCGAAAACGGTTCCGCGATACACGATGGAATGCTGCGTTGTGGTATCCATCACCTGTTCCACGTGTTCTGGGGTGTAGATATAGGCCATCTGCTCGGGCCAGCGCCAGATCAGGTTGTGACCGGCGGTCAGCATCACGGCGACGCCCGCAACCTGGGCAATCCGCTCCAAGATCCGGCGACGGTCCAGCAGCGCGGACAGCAGGATCATTGCCCAGAACGCCACAAACAGTTCCAGCACCATGATCATGTCGCTGGCGCCGGACAACTCGAAGTAACGGATCCGCACCACCTGCGCAAACAGCAACGCCAAAGCGCCGATGATCATCGAAACGAGGAACTTGCCAAGAAAGGACTCCTCGTCGTTCGCTTTCTTGATCTTGTCGCGCGTCACGCGTTTGGGAATGTGCATACCCAGATCGGGATCGTAATACGACTTGTTGCGCGGGTTGTTGATCCGCTTTACCCGCGCGCGGAAGTCGTTGATATCCTGTTTCATCACTGCCATGGGTCACCGTCCCGTCACTTGCCTTACCAATGCTTGATTGCATCGAAGTGAGGCAAGAAATGGGCCGCGACATGACAGTGGCGCGACAAATATGCAGATCGAAGCCGCGCATGATCAGCCGACAGACCCTTCAAGTGAGATCGCCACAAGTGCCTGCGCTTCCATGGCAAATTCCATCGGCAACGCTTGCAATACTTCCTTGCAGAACCCGTTCACGACCAGCGCCACCGCCTCTTCCTCGTCCATCCCGCGCGAGCGGCAATAGAAAAGCTGGTCATCATCGACCTTGGAGGTCGTCGCCTCGTGTTCGACCCGCGAGGAATTGTTTTTGACCTCGATATAAGGGACGGTATGCGCCCCGCACTTATCCCCGATCAACAGGCTGTCGCACTGGGTGTAATTGCGCGAGGATTTCGCCTTGGGGTGCATCGACACCAATCCGCGATAGGTGTTCTGCGCCTTGCCCGCGCTGATTCCTTTGGAAACAATACGTGACTTGGTGTTCTTGCCAAGATGGATCATCTTGGTGCCGGTATCGGCCTGCTGCATGTTGTTGGCAATCGCGATG
>CAZTKF010000034.1:0-27356 GCA_964614205.1 uncultured Loktanella sp.
AATGCCATCGTCGCACTTGCGAACTTTGTGATCGTGCCGGGCCTTGCCTATGGCGCGCAACTGGCCATCGGGGCGCTGGGTGTCACGCTGATCTACGGCATCTTGCGGTTTTCAAACTTCGCCCATGGCGACACGATGGCCTTTGGCACGGCGATCACCATCATTTTCACCGGTTTACTGACGGGTGTCGGGATCACATTCGGCCCCTTGCCAACCGCGCTGCTGGCACTGCCGATCGGGATCGGGGCAACGATCCTTTTGCTCTTGGGTACGGATTGGGCCGTTTACAAATTCTACCGTCAGCAAAAGGCGTCGCCGGTCATTCTGGTGATCGTGTCGATGGGCGTGATGTTCGTGATGAACGGTATCGTGCGTTTCATCATCGGCGTGCGGGATATCCGGTTTGCCGATGGTGAACGGTTCATCATTACGGCCCGCGGCTTTCGCGAGATGACCGGTCTTGATGAAGGTCTGGCGATCAAGACAACACAGGCGATCACGGTCGTCGTGGCCTTCATCGTCATGGCCCTGCTGTTCTGGTTTCTCAACAAGACACGCACCGGCAAGTCGATGCGGGCGTTCTCGGACAACGAAGACCTGGCCCTGCTGTCAGGGATCAACCCCGACTGGGTGGTCAAGGTCACTTGGATGATCGTTGCAGCACTCGCCACGACTGCAGGCGTGCTTTACGGCCTTGATAAATCGTTTAAGGCCTTCACCTATTTCCAGCTTTTGTTGCCGATCTTTGCGGCCGCCATTGTGGGCGGGCTTGGCAACCCTGTGGGGGCTATCGCAGGCGGTTTTGTGATCGCCTTCAGCGAGGTCACGATCACCTATGCGTGGAAAAAAGTGCTGGTGTATCTACTCCCCGAAAGCCTGGAGCCTGACGGCCTCGTCCAGTTGCTTTCAACCGATTACAAATTCGCCGTTAGCTTTGCGATCCTGATTATCGTGCTGCTGTTCAAGCCCACGGGTCTTTTCAAGGGACAATCCGTATGAGTACCACCGTCAGAGATACCGCCCTTTTCGGGCTTGTCGCCGTGCTGTTGATTGGCACCGGAATGATCCAGGGGTGGAACTCGGCCCTGCTGATCCTGAACATGGGGTTGATTTCGGCGATCATGGCGCTGGGCGTGAACCTGCAATGGGGATTTGCGGGCCTCTTCAACATCGGTGTCATGGGCTTTGTGGCGCTGGGGGGGCTGGCTGCCGTCCTGATTTCGACCGACCCTGTTCCCGAAGCCTGGGCTGCGGGGGGACTGCGGATCATGGCGGGTCTGGTTCTGGGCGCACTGACTGTCGTCGTCGCTGTACAAGCCCAGAAAAGGCTAACCGGACGGACAAAGACAATCGCGACCTTGGTAATTCTGATCGGTGGCTTCTTTCTGTACCGCGCCGTATTCGATCCGGGCAAAGTCGCGGTCGAAGCGGTGAACCCTGCTGTGAGCGGGAACCTTGGTGGTCTGAACCTTCCGATCCTGCTCAGCTGGCCTGTCGGCGGGCTCCTTGCCGCCGGTGCGGCATGGGTGATCGGCAAGACAGCGCTTGGGCTGCGGTCCGATTATCTGGCGATTGCCACGCTGGGGATTGCCGAGATCATCATCGCGGTGCTGAAGAACGAAGACTGGCTGGCACGCGGCGTCAAGAACGTGATCGGCCTTGATCGCCCCGTACCTTATGAAATCGACCTGCAAAACGATCCCGCTTTTGTAGAACGCGCGGCCAGCCTCGGGCTTGATCCGGTCACGGCTTCGACGCTTTACACCAAAGTCGGCTATGCGATCCTGTTCACCATTGTCCTGCTGATCATTCTGTGGCTCGCACAGAAGGCGCTGAACAGCCCTTGGGGCCGAATGATGCGTGCAATCCGCGACAACGAAACCGCAGCCGAGGCGATGGGAAAAGACGTGACAGCGCGTCACTTGCAGATTTTCATTCTGGGCTCTGCCATTTGCGGGATCGCAGGGGCGATGATGACAACGCTTGACGGGCAACTGACCCCCGGCACCTATCAGCCGCTGCGCTTTACCTTCCTTGTCTGGGTCATGGTGATTGTCGGCGGGTCCGGCAACAACTTTGGTGCGGTGCTGGGCGGGATGCTGATCTGGTGGCTCTGGGTGCAGGTGGAACCGCTGGGCCTTGGGCTGATGAATATCCTGAGCAGCGGGTTGGAGGACGGCAGCGCACTGAAGGAACGCATGATCGAATCCGCGGCACATATGCGTCTTTTGACCATGGGACTGGTGTTGCTTCTTGTTCTGCGGTTCAGCCCGCGCGGGTTGATCCCCGAACGGTAACTTGCCCAAGCTGTCTGCCCTGCTAGAACAGGGCAGACCATTCGATGCGAGGACCCTATGGCGCTGATCTTCCGCTGGCTTGTCCGGCTTGCTTCTGCCCTGATACTGCTTGGCATCGCAGCCATTGTGCTGGCCTATTATTTTGCCTCGCGGTCCCTGCCCGACTACAACGCGACCCGCGATGTTGCGGGCATCGAGGCACCGGTCGAGATCGTGCGCGACAATGCAAATGTGCCGCATATCTTCGGGCAGACAAACGCGGATGTCTATTTCGCCCTTGGCTATGCCCATGCGCAGGACCGTTTGTGGCAGATGACGATGCTGAGGCGCACCGCACAAGGGCGGCTGTCAGAGCTTTTCGGCGAAAGGACGGTCGGCATAGACGAAGTGCTGCGCCGTTTCGATCTCTATACGCTTTCAGTCGCATCGGTCAGCGCACAGACCGATCAAACCAAAACCTACCTTGAAGCCTATGCGCGGGGGGTCAACGCATGGCTGGCCGAGGTCAACAAGGGTGCATTGGGGCGCGGCGCGCCGGAAATGTGGCTGTTCAACCATGCGATCGCTCCGTGGCAACCCGCCGATTCGCTGGCTATTTTGAAACTGATGGCGCTGGATCTGACATCGAACCTTGAAGACGAAGTCCTGCGGGCGCGCACCTCGCTCTTGCTCGATAATGAGAGACTGCGTGACATTCTGCCCGATGACCCCACAAGTGGGATTGCCGCCTTGCCCGAGTATGCCAGCCTGATCCCCGGTGTGCCGGCCTACACACCCAATATGCGTTTGGCCTACGATCCGCTTTCGCCGATCAAGCCCGCGCCGCTGTCAGGCGCATCAAACGCTTGGGCCGCAAGCGCTGCGCGGTCAACGACGGGATCGACCCTGCTGGCCAATGACCCGCATCTGGGCCTGACCGCGCCGTCAATCTGGTATCTGGCGCGGCTGGAGCTGGAAAACGGCGGTGTGATCGGCGGGACGATCCCGGGCATGCCGCTTGTACTGAGCGGGCGCAGCGATGTGCTGGGATGGGGGCTGACCACCGCGATGGTCGATGATCAGGACGTGATGGTCGAAGAGGTCAATCCCGACAACCCCGAAGAATACCGCAGCCCCAACGGTTGGGTGCCGTTCCGGACCCGTGACAGCATTATCAACGTCAAGGATGGGCCTGCCGTTACCCTGCGCCTGCGCTGGACGGCCAACGGGCCGGTAATGCCGCGCGGGAAATACGATCTGGGAACGATTACGCCTCCGGGCCATGTGACCGCGATTTCATGGACCGCACTGTCGGACCGCGACACATCGATGTCGGCTGCCATTGAAATCAATCATGCCCGCACAGTCGAGGAAGCCATCACCGCCGGTGCAGGCTTTATTGCGCCGGCACAGAACCTCACCCTTGCAGATCGCAACAGGATTGCCATGAAGACGATCGGCGCCCTGCCCGCGCGCGATGCCCGGCATCAAAGCCAGGGCCGTCTGCCCGCCTTTGGCTATCTGCCCGAGAATCGCTGGCAAGGGCGGTTTCCCTACAGTGACAACCCCGAGTTCCTTGACCCGCCAGGCGGGATACTGGGCAATACCAACAACAAGACCGTCGACCGCCCCTTTCCCCAGCATGTGACGCACAAATGGGGGGACACCCAGCGGATCAACCGCTGGCGGCGCCTGATGCAGGCGCGCGAGGTGCATACCCGCGACAGCTTTATCGAAGCGCAACTGGACACGGTCAGCTTTACCGCGCGCACGCTGTCGACCCTGATGGGGGCCGATCTGTGGTTCACCGGCGATGCAGCACCCGATGGCACCCCTGAAAGGCGGCGACAGATCGCGCTCAACCTGCTGTCTGCGTGGAACGGCGAAATGAACGAACACCTGCCCGAGCCACTGATCTATGCGGCATGGGTGCGCGCAGTCCAGCAACGGCTGATCCGCGATGAACTGGGGCCTCTGGCCGCAGAATTCACCCATGTCGAGCCGGTCTTCATCGAGCGGGTTTTTCGCGACATCGATGGTGCCGGTGTCTGGTGCGATGTGATTCAATCGGCACCAATCGAGACCTGCACCGATATCGCGCGGCAAGCGCTGGACGATGCGCTGGTCTGGATCACCGAAAACCACGGAGAGGCGATCGAAGCGGTGCGCTGGGGCGACGCGCATGTCGCAACCCATGACCACCCGGTGCTGGGCAAGACGCCGATCCTTGAGTGGGTGGTGAACATCCGCCAGTCCACAAGCGGCGGCGATCATACGCTGCAACGGGCCAAGACCTCGGGCATTGATCCGCATCCGTTCCAGAACGTCCATGCCGGCGCCTATCGCGGCGTCTACGACTTTGCCGATCCCGACAGTTCGGTCTTTATCACGTCGACCGGCCAATCGGGGCATCCGCTGTCACGGCACTACGACAATCTGGGCGAACTTTGGCGGCGGGGCGAATATATCCCGATGTCGCTTGATCCCGACCTTGCGCGGGCGGCGGCTGTCGGGGTGACTGTGTTGCGGCCCGTGGCCCCCTAGCAGGGCGCGGGCGCACATCTGTTATCTTGTTCAGACAGGCAGAATACCCTTCAGGATCGCCCATTTGCCGACGATCAAGATGATTCCGGCAAGTGCAGCAAGTCGCGCAAAGACAAACAACACCAACCACAGCCCGACGACCATGGAAGCGATCCAATAGTACTCATCAAAGGCCGGCCCCAGCCCGGTCGGTTGTACAAGAAATGAAATCGAGTCGATCGGGTACAACGGTACCGCCGCCATGCCAGCCAGTCCGATCGCAAAAAGGACACAGCCAACAAATGTCGATGCGCCCTGTGCTACATAAAACTTCAGCACTGTTGATGATCCACCGGAATTGCGCATTTATAATCAATCTGACTATGTATGACGCTATCGGTTTTCGCAGGGCACTACAACCCGAGAACGAGTGGATAACTGAAGATACCCGTCCGATTACTTGGCTGCGCCGAGCACCTCTGGCTTCTGCGGCAGGTGATCCGTGCCCGAAGGCGAGCCGATCACCACAACCACAGACAACAACGCAATCAATACCAACTCGAACATGAAAAATTCCTCAACACGGCAACTCTGAAATTTGCACACTTCATTTCAATTTGTACATTTTTTAGTTTACCCACCCGCGTGCAACAACCTATCCTTTTGGGCAGTAACAAATTGTAATTGTGTCACTTTCAACCTATTGGTGCGACAAATTCGCCTTATTTCGCCTTCTTCAATGCGATGGCGCCAGCGTTCGTCTGCGTTGCCCGAACAGCCGCTCGAATCCCGCAGTTTGCCCACGACATGAGCCAATCAAAGACAGCACCGGCGACTGGCAGGGCCGCGTCAGCCCGAACCTGCTTTTCAAAGGCGCTTGAACCGGTCTTTCTGCAGGGCCGTCCAGAACACCGTCAGGTCATAGCCCGTTTCGGTTTGCACCTCTTGCGTGACGACACCCGCCTCGAACAACCACGCGCGCTTGCGGCCTTCGGAAAAGGACAAGGACAGCCTTTCCTCGGTCCGTGGGTCTTTCAGTTTGTCCGGGATCGCCGCCAGCAGCGCATCCATTCCGTCACCTGTGATCGCCGAGACGGCAAAAAGGTCTTCGGTCCGTGCAGCCTGCGTTAGAATGGCGGCACGGTCATCACCCTCCAGCAGATCAATCTTGTTCCAGACCTCGATGATCGGCGCTTCTTCCGCCACGCCCAGGCTTTGAAGGATCGCGTGGACATCGGCTGCCTGTTCTTCGGTCTGGGGGTGGCTGATGTCGCGGACATGGACGATCAGATCGGCATCAAGCACTTCTTCCAGCGTGGCGCGGAAGGCGGCAACCAGTTCGGTGGGCAAATCGCTGATGAAACCAACGGTGTCGGACATGATCACTTCGTCGCCCGTGGGCAAGACGATCTTGCGCATGGTCGGGTCCAGCGTCGCAAACAGCATGTCCTTGGCAAGAACCTCTGCCCCGGTTAGCCGGTTGAACAGCGTCGATTTCCCGGCGTTCGTATAACCCACCAGGGCCACGATCGGGAACGGTACCTTGGCGCGCGACGCGCGGTGCAATTCGCGGGTCTTGACGACCTTGGCCAATTGCTTGCGCAGACGGTTCAGTTGTTCGTCAATGGCGCGGCGGTCGGCCTCGATCTGGGTTTCACCAGGTCCGCCGACAAACCCCAGTCCACCACGTTGGCGTTCAAGGTGGGTCCACGCGCGCACCAGACGCGTGCGCTGATAGGACAGCGCCGCCATTTCCACCTGCAAGACACCCTCAGATGTCCGTGCGCGGTCGCTGAAAATCTCGAGGATCAGGCCGGTCCGGTCCAGCAGCTTCACGCCCCATTCCTTTTCAAGGTTGCGCTGTTGGACGGGTGTGACCGGACCATCAATCAGGACCAGTTCGACCTCGGCATCGTGCAACACCTGCTTGAGCTCCGCGATCTTGCCTTTCCCGAAGAGCTTGCCCGGATGAATGCGCGGCAGACGCACGATGTCCGCGCCGACAACTTCCAGATCGGGCAAGGCGGCGGCAAGCGAAACCGCCTCTTCCAATGCGGGCTCGGCCGCGCGGCGGCTGTGGTCTGTCTTAAGATCGGGGTGCAGCACCCAAGCCCGTGTGACGGGGCGGTCGTGTTCGAGCAATGCTACTCTTCACCTTCATAGAGGCTGATCGGTTGCGCAGGCATGATTGTCGAAATCGCGCTCTTGTACACAAGCTGCGATTGCCCGTCGCGGCGCAGCAGCACGCAGAAGCTGTCGAACCATGTAATGACGCCCTGAAGTTTCACACCGTTCACAAGGAAGATGGTCACAGGCACCTTGACCTTGCGGACGTGGTTCAGAAACGCATCTTGCAAATTCGCTTTGTCGGCAGCCATCACGACACCCTTTTTTTATTTTTTACGGCCGCGCACCGGCCCCCCATCGAAATTAACACCAGTATGTCGTGGCTCAACAGGACTTTCCACCCCCAAAATATAATTCAAAAGAAGCGCTTAGCGCTGCCAGATTTCAGGATTGAAAAGGGCAATGATCGCCAGTGCCTCCAGTCGGCCCAGGACCATCGCAAATGCCAGAATGACTTTTGCACCGTCAGGGATGCCGGAATAGGCAATGGGCGATTCCGCAGCGACCGATGCAAGAGGGCCAGTTGTCGACAGCGCTGAAACAGCCAGAACCATTGCCGTTTCAAACTGTACACCGGTCAGCGACAACAGCAACATGACGGCAGCAATACTCAGGGCGAACAGCATGAAGAAGACCCAAGAAATATACGCACCCTGCCTGCGGATACGTCTGGCGTCCTTGCCACCACCGCCGATAGAGGACGGATGCAGCAATCTCTCTTGTTCGCGTTCGCCGTGGCGGTACAGCGCATAGATCCGCAAGAGCTTGACGCCGCCAGCTGTGGTTGCAACCCCCCCGCCGATCAGCGCCAGACCGATCAGGAACAGTCCCGGCGTACTGAGCCCCGACCATGACGTGGCGCCATCCCAGTAATGGGACTCGAACCCTGTCGTGGTCAGAAATGACGTGACCGTAAACAAGGCCCCCCAGAAGGCCGCGGCAATATCCTGAATCCTTGCTGGCTCCGCCTGTTCCGCTGCACCGATGAAATGGCGCAGGAACAACAGCAGTGTCACCGTCCCGATCAGCACAAGCGCTGTGAGAAATTCCGGGTCCCGCCGCAAGCCCTGGTCACGTTCGCCGATCAAGCCACGGCTGAATGTCAGACGCGACAGGGCAAAGACAAAGAAGCAGAAGATCAGCAACTCACCCCAGAACCGCGAGGCCGCAAAGTAGAGCCCGCCAATGGCCGAGATACCCGATGTCGAAAGCGTCGACATCGCGTGCATCAGCGCGATATAGGGAAATTCACCAGCGATCACGAGTCCGACCCACAGCGCGGCCGTCAACCCTGTGTAGATAGGCGTCAGCGTCAGCGTATAGCGCACCAGCCGCTCCGACGGGTCCGCGATATGGGCGATCTGTGAAAATGCCCCCGTCGTCGCCTTGCCGGCATTGCCTGTCGCACGCACTTCGAACCCGCCAAGGTTCATCGGCGCAAAGATCGACACAGCGGTCACCCAGACCAGCAATCCCCCCATCCAGCCCACAAGACCGCGCCAAAGATGCTGCGAGGGCGTCAGGCGCCCCGCAGTGTCATAGACCGTGGCCCCCGTTGTCGTGAAGCTTGACACCATTTCAAACCACGCATTCAGGAAGGTGGTGTTGCCGACAGCTTCGTAGAACGGGATGGCGAACATGATGGGCAACGCACTGAAGGCCGCCACCAGACCGATCAACTGGCTTCGTGCCACGCTCCGTGGCGCATAGCCTGCGGTCGCCAGTCCGATCATGACCGTGAGCGTGGCAAACAGGATGAAGCCATAAAAGAAGACCCGCATGGTGTTGAAGTCTTCCATCACTGCGGCATGGGCCGCAGGTAGCATCATTGCGATCGCGCCCAGACCCATCAGGATCACAAAGAACGGCAGACGGACGATCCAGCCCATCAGAAGAAGTCTATTGAAACCTGCAAAAGACGTTCCACTTCGGGAACATCTTCGGACATCGCGAATATGGCGATGACATTGCCCTCTTCGATGCGCGTCTCTCCGGTGGGGCGCACGATCTTGCCGTGCTGCATGACCGCACCAATCAGAGTTCCCTCGGGAAAATCGATATCCTTTACCTTCTGGCCTGCAATCGGGGATGTCCCCAGGACTTGCGCCTCGATAACCTCGGCTTCTGCATCACCGATCGAATAGACGCCGCGCACGCGACCATGACGGATGTGGCGCAGGATCGAACTGACCGTGGTGGCACGCGGGTTGATATAGGCGTCGATGTCCAGCGGGCCCATCAGCGGCACCAGCGTGGGGTCATTCACCAGCGAAATCGCCATCGGACAACCCATTTCTTTGGCACGCACCGCAGCAAGCAGGTTCGTCTTGTCATCATCGGTGACTGCAAGGACCGCGTCGGCATTCGCGATATTCGCCTCTTCGAGCAAGGCGCTGTCAAGGCCATCGCCATGCAACACAATCGTGCGGTCCAGGGCGTCGGCGGCACGTTCCGCGCATTCGCGATCTTTCTCGATCATCTTGACCCGTACACGCTCGGTCCGGGCTTCAAGTGCCTGCGCCACACCCAGACCCACGTTGCCGCCACCAATGATGACAATGCGTTCCTGTTTGGACTGCGTTTTGCCGAAAATCTCCAAGGTGCGTGTCATATCTTCGGTGTCCGAAAAGACATAGCATTCATCATCGGGGAAAATCTGGTCGCCGGCAGACGGGACAAACAGGGCACCCTCGCGGCGGATGCCGACAACAACTGCGCGCAAGGTCGAGAACAGATCGGTCAACTGCCGCAACGGCGTGTTGATCACCGGACAGTCGTCGTCAATCGTGATCCCCAAAAGCTGCGCGCGCCCTTCCAGAAAACTCTCGGTATCAAAGGCTGCGGGGGCAGCAAGTCGCTGCAAAGCCGCTTCTGCC
Source organism: uncultured Loktanella sp. (assembly GCA_964614205.1). Lineage (GTDB taxonomy): Bacteria > Pseudomonadota > Alphaproteobacteria > Rhodobacterales > Rhodobacteraceae > Yoonia. Next base: position 9,803 of record CAZTKF010000034.1, read on the forward strand.
ACCTCGCGCTCGGGCGAGATCACCACATCAATCGGCAGATGGTTGCGGCGATAAAGATCGGCATAGGCGGGATCGAGATAATTCTGCGCGCGCAGGCGCGCAATCTTTCGCTGAACCGAAAATACCGAGTGCGCCACCTGGCAGGTGACCATGTTGACCTCGTCCGAATAGGTCGCGGCAATAATCATATCCGCATCCGACGCCCCTGCCCGATCCAGCACATCGGGATAGCTTGCAAAGCCTGCGATACCCTGGACATCAAGCGTGTCTGTCGCGCGGCGCACCAGTTCGGGGTTGTTGTCAACGACAGTCACGTCGTTCTTTTCGCCTGACAGATGCCGGGCAATCTGCCAGCCTACCTGTCCGGCACCACAGATGATGACTTTCATGCGTCGTCACCTTCGATATAGGCCACTCTGCCGCCAGCCTTGTTCGCGGTCATGACACCAAGCGACTTCAGCTTTCTGTGCAGGGCCGACCGCTCCATGCCGACAAAGGCGGCCGTCCGGCTGATATTGCCGCCAAAACGGTTGATCTGCGTCAGCAGGTATTCGCGTTCAAACAGTTCTCGCGCCTCGCGCAGCGGCAAGGTTGCCAATCCACCCGCAAGAACGATACGACCTTCCTCGCCGCCGCCTTCGTCACTGTTGGGGAGTTCTTTTGCACTGATATCACCGCTATTTTCCCCAAGGATAAGAACACGTTCCACAACGTTCTTCAACTGTCGCACATTGCCGGGCCAAAGCATGGTCTGCAGCAGGGCGCGCGCATCCTCGGCCAATTTGCGCAGCGGAAGGCCCTGTGCCTTGTTACAGGTTTCGATGAAATGCTCGGCCAGAAGCGGAATATCCTCGCGCCGTTCCTCAAGCGAAGGCACCGCAATCGGGACAACGTTCAGCCGGTGATACAGTTCTTCGCGGAAGGTGCCGGCCTCGATCGCCGCGGCAAGATCGCGGTTTGTGCTGGAAATCACCCGTAGATCGACCTGCACCTTGTCGTTGCCACCCACCCGCTGGAACCGCTGCTCGACCAAGACGCGCAGAATCTTGGATTGGGTGCCAAGCGGCATATCGGCGATTTCGTCAAAGTAGACGACGCCGCCGTTCGCTTCTTCCAGCAACCCCGGCTCGATCCCGCGGCCGCTGTCCTCGCGGCCAAAAAGCACCTCTTCCATCCGCTCGGGTTCAATCGAAGCCGAATTCACAACCACAAACGGGGCCGAAGCCCTGTTGGAATTGGCGTGAATATACCGCGCCGCAATTTCCTTGCCGGACCCTGCAGGCCCGGTCAGCATAACGCGCCCATTGGATTTTGTGACCTTGTCCAACTGCGATTTCAGCGTGCGGAATGCCGCGCTGTCCCCCAGCATCTCGGCGGTCTGGCTTTCACCGCGCTTAAGCTGGACATTCTCGCGGCGCAGGCGCGATGTCTCCATCGCGCGACGGATCACGACCAAAAGCTGGTCTATGTTGAACGGCTTTTCGATAAAATCATAGGCACCCTGCTTGATCGCCGCGACCGCGATCTCGATGTTGCCATGCCCCGATATAATGACAATCGGGACATCAGGATGATCGCGCTTCACGGATTTCAGGATATCGATCCCGTCCATGTTGCTGTCTTTCAACCAGATATCGAGGATCATCAACGCCGGAGGCTCTGACGCGATCTGGGCCATGCATTCATCCGAGGTTCCCGCAAGGCGGGTGGTATAGCCTTCATCAATCAGAATTTCCGAGATGAGTTCGCGGATGTCGCGTTCATCGTCCGTGATCAGAATATCGCCCATAATTTACCTCATGCTGGAATTTTGGGGGCCCGCGCCGGTTGCATCGCGGCAGGCAGTTGAATGATGGCACAGGCGCCGGCGTGGTCTTGGCCTGCGAAAGGTTCGGCATCGGTCAGCGTGAGTGTGCCGCCGTGTTCTTCGATGATCTTCTTGACGATGGGCAGGCCAAGCCCCGTCCCCTTGCCGCGCGTGGTGACATAGGGTTCGAACAGGCGCGCGCGGTCTTCGGGCAGCCCGATCCCGTTGTCGGAAATCCTGATCGTGACGTATTGCGCATCATAGGACATGCGCAGTTGTATTTCGGGGCGATAGCCTTCGGGTGCGTCGCGTTTGATATAGCTCTCGGTCGCTTCGCCCGCGTTCTTGAGCAGATTGGTGAGCGCCTGCCCGATCATCGTATCGTCCATATCCACCAGAACGGGTTCTTCGGGGATGCTGGCGGCAAAATGCACCTCCGGCTGCCCTGCAATCTGAAGTGACAGCGCATCATGCACCAGTTGGGTCATGTCGTTAAGATGCAACTCGGGCTCTGGCATCCGTGCAAATTTCGAGAATTCATCGACAATACGCCGCAGATCGTTGGTCTGACGGACAATCACGTCGGTCATCTGTTCCAGCTTGTCCGCATCATGGCCCACCTGACTATGGAACTTGCGCTTGATCCGTTCGGCAGAAAGCTGGATCGGGGTCAGCGGGTTCTTGATCTCATGGGCGATCCGGCGCGCCACATCACCCCACGCGGCCATCCGCTGGGCACTCACCAGATCGGTCACATCGTCAAAGGCCACAACATAGCCTTCAAGCGTCCCGTCAAGGTTCCGGCGCTGCGCCATGCGGACCAGCAGGCTTTCATGCTGGCCCTTGCGGATCAGATTGATCTGTTCCTGTACACTGTCGCTATCGGCTTCGCAGATCTGGGCAAAAAGCCCGCCAAACTCCGGTATCGCAACCGAGATGGCTGTTTCTTCAGGATTGTCACCCACCGACAGCAGGCGCCGTGCCGAGGGGTTCACGAAGGTCACGCGCCCCTGCGCATCAAGGCCGATCACGCCGGATGTCACCGAACTCAGGACAGAGTCGAACAAACGGCCACGACGTTCGGTGCGCTGGTTGGTTTCAATCAACTGGTCGCGCTGCCCTTTCAGGCGGCTTGTCATCTGGTTGAAGTAATGTCCCAGTTGGGAAATTTCGTCATCGCCGTCATCCTCGATCACGCGGACATCCAGATCACCCGACCCCACCCGCTGCGAGGCAGAGACCAACCGCCCGACAGGACGCGACAGGCGTTCGGCAAACCAAAGCCCTCCCCAGATCGCCCCGAGGATCAGGATCACCGCAAACCCCAGATAAAGCAGTGCAAACTGGAACAGAAGCTGGCCCCGCTCATTCTGCAATTCCTCGTACTGGGCCACGGTTTCCGTAGTGTCATCCAGCAGCGACAGGACGTTCCCATCGACAGGGCGCGTGACATAAAGATAACGGTCGCGAAACGCCGTCAGCGGGATCAATGCGCGGAATTCGTTGTTGGCAAAGTCCTGAATGATCGCAAGGCCGGATTCGTCTGCGCGGGTAAAATCCTCGGCCGAGGGCCGTTCATAGCCGAATTCATAAGACCGCGCGCCCCGCGCCGTGATCGTCCCGAGTCCATCGATCACGAAAGCTTCGCTCAGTCCGCGCTCGACCTGCGCCTGTACATCACCCAAGGCGCGCCGCACCTCACCGTCATCCATAAACAGGTTCGCCTGCCGCTCGCGGTTCAGATAGGCCGCCAGACCGCGCCCGTCGCGCGTCAATTCCTGCCGGTGCTCTTCCTCATAGGCTTGGGCCGTGGTCAGTGATGTGCGTAGCACATTGCCCACGGGTTCTGAAAAAAGACCATCCAGCGCGATGGAAATCAGCGTGATCGAAAAGACAGCGACCAGCACAATCGGTACAAGCGCCGAAAGCGCAAAGACACCGGTCAGTCGCAGGCTTAACTGCGATCCTGCGGATCTGGCACGTCGTGCCGAAACCATCCGCGCGACCTGCCGCATCACCAGCGCCGCTACAATCAGCACATAAATGAAATCAAGCAGCAGCACCAAACGCAGCGATGTCGAAGACGCCCCGCGATCCATCGGGCCAACCACAACATAGGTCAGGACTGCCAGCACCGGTGCCGCAAGGACCAGACCCATGGTAAACGCACTTTGCACGTGCCGCTGGCGGAACCAGCGGTTTAGTCGCGTCATATTCAGGCCCGGAAGGGTACGCCGCACGCGCAATGCCCTGTTATTGAGGTGGAGTCGCCCCCACGGTACCGCCAATCGCTGTGGTCTTTCTGCTACGCTGACGTAGCAGCGCCACGGTTCTGTTGCGGTTTTACATCAATTTGCGGCGCCGAGTCACGCGGATATCGAGATCTGTGATCTTCTTGCGCAACGTATTTCGGTTAATTCCAAGTAAATCCGCGCATTTGGCCTGATTTCCACCTGTCGCATCCAGCGCAATCTCGATCAACGGCGCCTCAACCTCTTTAAGGATTCGGTTATAGAGCCCCGGTGGCGGCAGGACACCTCCGTGCAGATCAAAGTAGCGGCGCAGATGCTTGCCCACACTGGCACTCAGCTTGTCGCCTTCTCCGCCAGAGCGCAGTGGTTCGATCGCGGGTTGGTTGCCCAACACCATTTCAACCTCGGCGCGCGTGATTTCATCCTCGGCCGCTGTGAATACCAGACGGCGCACAGCGTTCTCTAGCTGGCGCACGTTTCCGGGCCAGCTGTAGGCGCGCACCAGATCAAGGGCAGCATCGCCGAAACGGCGCAGCGGCGCCCCGTCGCGCTCGGCGCGGGCCAGAAAATGTTCGGCCAACAACGGAATGTCATCAACCCGTTCCCGCAAGGACGGCACATCGACAGTGACCCCGCCCAAACGATAGAACAGGTCTTCGCGGAAATGTCCGTCCTCCATCCGCGCCATCAGGTCAGATTGTGATGTCGCCATGATCCGCGGGGCATTGTCGCCCAGACTATCAAGCATCCGCACGATCCGCGCCTGTGCCTGCTCGGACAGGTCGCTGACCTCGTCAAACAGGATGGATCCGCCCTTGGCGCGGCTTAAAACAGTCGACGGGCCGTCCATCCCTTCCAGATCGGCCGCAGAGACAACCACGAACGGCAGGCTGCGCCGGTCGGAAAAATCATGGACCGCGCGCGCAATCAGCGATTTGCCCGTCCCGCTTTCCCCCGTGATCAGCACCGGCAGCTGGGTGTTCATCACCCGCGCCACCAGCCGGTAAAGCGCCTGCATCACCGGCGTACGCCCCACAAGCGGCAGGTCGCCGTTCTGTTCTGTCATCTCGACATCCGCGCTGCGGGACACAGGGGCGCGGCGTTTGACCTCAAGCGCGCGGGCCGCGCGTTTCATCAGATCAGGCAGATCAAAGGGCTTGGGCAGATAGTCATAGGCATCAGCTTCCGCCGCCTGAATAGCTGTCATGATGGTATTCTGGGCCGAAATCACGATCACCGGCAGACCGGGGCGTGCCTCGGCGATCTTGGGAAGCTGATCCAGACCGTTGCCATCGGGCATGACCACATCCGAAATCACCAGATCGCCTTTGCCTTCGTCAACCCAGCGCATCAGAGTCACGATGGATGACGTCGCATGCACTTTGCAGCCTGCGCGGGTCAGCGCCTGGGTCAATACCGTGCGGATTGTGCGGTCGTCATCGGCAACAAGAACGGTCCCGTCCATCAGTCTTCTCCTGTTTCATAGTCTTTGGGCACGACGGGTAGCGATATCCGGAACACCGTCTTTCCCGGCACGCTGTCGACAGATATCCAGCCGCCCGCGTCGCCTATCAGCTTGGACACGAGGGCCAGTCCCAGCCCGGTGCCGTTTTCTTTCCCCGATATGAAGGGTTCAAAAATGTCGTCAGCAATCTCGCGCGGCAGGCCCGGTCCGTCGTCGATGATCTCGACCTGCAAAGGCAGACGGGCCTGTGTGCCATCCGACCGGTGCACACGCAGCGACGTATCATAAAAGGTGCGCAGGCGGATCGTGCCCGCCTCTTTGCAGGCCTCGGAGGCGTTCTTGAGAAGGTTCAGGAACACCTGCAACAGCTGGTCGCCATCCGCCAGTGTCTGTGGCAGCGACGGGTCATAGTCCTCGATGAAAAGCATATGCGCGCCAAAGCCGACAGCCGCAGACTGGCGCGCGCGGTCCAGTACGTCATGGATATTGACCGGCTTCAGAACCGGTTTGCGCAGATTGCCGAACTGTTCCACCTGTTCCAGCAATTTCACAATGCGGCGGCTTTCCTCGACGATCAGATCAGTCATTTCCTGATCTTCGGGGGACAGGCCCATCGACAAAAGCTGGGCCGCACCGGTGATTCCGGCCAGCGGGTTCTTGATCTCATGCGCCAGCATTTCCGCCATGCCGATCGCGGATTTCGCCGCCTTGCCAGAGGAATGGTTCTGGTTGATCCGGCTCGCGATCTCGCGCGGGCTGATCATGACAATCATCGTATCTTCGCTGCCCTGAAGCGGGGCGAATTGCAGATTGCATAGCATTGGCGCCCGCTCTCCGCTGCCGACATCCACGTCATTCACAAATAGCGACGTCCGGTTCTGGCGGGCGCGGCTGAAAGGCTCTTCCAAAGGCGCATCAATCATCACCTTTTCCCACAGTTTCTGGCCAACCAGTGACTTGGACGACAGGTTGAGAAAACTTTCGGCGGCCGAGTTGCTCATGATGATGACATCATCGCCGTCCAGCATCAGGGACGGAACCGGCAAGGATGACCAGAGCGCCTGTCCCAGAATCATGCGGCCACCTGCATCTCAAGCGCGTCCGGCAAATCGCGCAGGACCTTGGAGGTGTCGGTCTGGGTCAGGATCTCTTTGCGCAGCGCGGGCGCGGTTCCCGCGTCATCCATGTACCAGCCCAGATGTTTGCGCGACACTTTGCGCCCCAACTCCACCCCATAGAACGACAGCATTGCCTCGTAATGTCTGCAAACCATATCGACGAACGCGCGACCACGGGGGACATCGGGTTTGCGCGTTCCATGCAGGACAGCCGCCACCTGCGCCAGCAGCCACGGTCGCCCCTGTGCGCCGCGCCCGATCATGACACCGTCAGCGCCCGAAAGCGATAACGCCTGCCGCGCGCTTGCGGCATCGACGATATCGCCATTGGCAATCACGGGGATCGATACCGCGTCCTTGATGCGGCGGATCGCAGCCCAATCGGCATTCCCCTTGTAGAACTGGCATCGCGTCCGCCCGTGGATCGTGACCAACCGGATACCGGCATCCGCGGCCCGTCTGGCCACATCGGCGGCGTTCAGACTGTCGTCATCCCAACCCAGACGCGTTTTCAGAGTCACGGGCACATCGACGGCATTCACAACCGCTTCGATCAGGCGCAGTGCGTGATCAGGCGTGCGCAGCAGCGCAGAGCCGGAATACCCGTTGGTAACCTTCTTGGCCGGACATCCCATATTGATATCGATGATCGCGGCCCCGTTGCCTGCGGCCATGCGCGCGGCCTCGGCCATCCAATACGCCTCGCGCCCTGCGATCTGCACGGCAGTCCCCGCCTGATCATAGCCCAGTTCAGCGCGTTCGCGGACACCAGGCTTGGCCTGTACCATTTCCTGACTGGCCACCATTTCGCTGACAACCCAACCTGCACCGAATGAGGCCACCAATTGCCGGAACGGCAAATCGGTGATCCCGGCCAGCGGCGCAAGTGCCACAGGCGGCGAGAGAGCCACTGTGTCAAGAACCAGAGATTCGGTCGGTGCCAAAGGATTGATCATTCGCTTATGTGTTGCGCGTTGTGCTTGGTTTAGGGTCAAATCCCTGTTTCCTCAACGAGATCGGGGGAATTTTCTCCCGATTTAATAGCATATGCCTAATTATTGTGCAATTTGCTGCCAAAACTGACGAATTGCGTCGCGCCCCGCTGCGCCCTAAACCAATGTGAAGCAAGAACGGACCGATCATGACGACAGCGGCAATCATCGTCGCCGCCGGGCGCGGCACCCGCGCAGGGGGCGCGCTTCCCAAACAATGGCAGATGCTTGGCGGGCAAACTGTGGCCGCCTATGCCATATCACGCTTTGCGGCACACCCTGCCATTGCACAGGTGGTGCTGGTGCTGCACCCTGACGATATCGACACAAATCGCTGGCCACGCCAACCCGCAGCGACGGTTGTGGCAGGGGGCGCGACACGGGCCGCCTCGGTGCGCGCGGGATTGGCTGCCGTGGCGGGGGGCATCGACAAGGTACTGATTCACGATGCCGCGCGGCCACTGGTCAGCAATGCATTGATCGACAGGGTTCTTGATGCGCTGAGAGATCACGTCGGTGCCGCACCGGCGCTTGCCGTCACTGATACGCTGTGGCACGGGGCCGAAGCTGCGGTGCAGGGTGTGCAGGACCGGACCGGACTTTATCGCGCCCAGACCCCGCAAGGGTTTCTCCTCGCTCCGCTCCTCGCGGCGCATGCCACCGCGACGGGGCAGGAAACCGACGATGTGGCCGTTGCCCGTGCGGCGGGGCTGGACGTTGCCATCGTGGCGGGCGATGAAGACAATATCAAAATCACCACGCCCGAAGACTTTGATCGGGCCGCCAAACTGATGAGGCACGATATGGATATCCGCTGCGGCAATGGCTACGACGTGCATCGCTTTGGTCCGGGCGATCATGTTTGGCTTTGCGGCGTCCAGATCCCCCATACCCGCAGCCTGCAAGGCCATTCGGATGCGGATGTCGGGATGCATGCGGTCACTGATGCGGTTTATGGGGCATTGGGTCAGGGCGACATCGGCCAACACTTCCCTCCGTCGGACCCACAATGGAAAGGCGCCGCCAGCCGCATTTTTCTGGAACACGCGGTCGCGCTGGCCCGCTCTGCAGGATTCAGCATCAGCAATGTGGATTGCACATTGGTTTGCGAGTTCCCCAAGATCGGCCCACATCAGGATGCCATGAAAGCGGTGATGGCCGCCTATATGGGGCTGGACAGCGACCGGATCAGTGTAAAGGCCACGACATCGGAAAAGCTGGGGTTCACCGGCCGCGAGGAAGGCATCGCCGCACTGGCAACCGTCACATTGGTGAAAACATGACCCATCTGATTGCCACGTTTCTTTATGTGGGCCATCTGCGCCCTGCACCCGGCACATGGGGCTCGCTTGCAGCGCTGCCTGCCGGATGGGTGATCTACGCGCTCTTCGGCCCTTGGGGCCTTGTCGCGGGGGTTGCGGCCTCTTACGCGTTGGGCGTCTGGGCCACAGCGGTCGAAACCCGCGGCAAAGCCAACCACGACCCCTCCGAGATTGTCATCGACGAGGTCTGCGGCCAGTGGATCGCCCTGCTCCCCCTCGCCTTTGGTGCGGCGCGGCAGGATGTCGACATTCTGGCACTTTGGCCCGGCTGGATCGCCGCCTTTGCCCTGTTCCGCCTGTTCGATATCACCAAATGGGGTCCGATCGGCTGGGCCGACCGCATCCACGGCCCAACAGGTGTGATGCTGGATGATGTGATCGCGGGCGTCTTTGCCGCCATCGGGGTCGCAGCGCTTGCGGCGCTTTATCACATTGTACTGATATGACGGCTGCCGCCCTGCTCTCCGCGTGCCGCGCCAAGGGCGTGATGCTGGCCACTGCGGAAAGCTGCACTGGCGGACTGCTCAGCGCGGCGCTGACCGATATACCCGGCAGTTCTTCAATGTTCGACCGCGGCTTTGTCACCTATACCAATGCCGCAAAGATGCAGTTGCTGGATGTACGGCCCGCTACGCTGGAAGCCTACGGCGCGGTGTCCGAAGAGGTTGCAGCAGAGATGGCGGCAGGCGTGCTGCGCCACTCGGACGCCGATATCGCAGTGGCCATTACCGGGATCGCCGGTCCCGGCGGGTCCGAGCACAAACCCGAAGGGCGGGTGTGCTTCGGTGTGGCGACAAAGACCGGTGTCACGACCGAAACGGTCGAATTCGGTCCGCTTGGCCGTGAGGCGGTACGCGCTGCGGCCCGCGATTATGGGCTGACGCTTTTTGCAGCAGCAGTAGATTCATTTTTGCCTATTTCCTAGGCGAGGCGTAAATTTTTCGCCGCAATATCCAGCGCTTTATAAATTGCACCACTTTTAGGCCCGATCCGCGCACATTGCACATTTATCAAGCAGTTCAAATCCGCCCTAAGCCCCTCAACCAAAAAGACCTGAAGGAGGGGACTATGAACGGAGCGGATACAGCGTGGATCATCGTGGCCACGGCGCTTGTCTTATTCATGACATTGCCGGGACTGGCGCTGTTTTACGGCGGGCTGGTACGGTCGCGTAATGTGCTGAGTGTGTTCATGCACTGCTATGCCATTGCCTGTCTGATGAGCATCCTGTGGTTTGCTTTCGGCTATTCCATCGCTTTCGGGTCGGGCACCAGCGGGCTCTGGGGCGGGCTGGACAAGGTGTTCCTGTCCGGTGTGACCACGGACAGCCTGTCGGGCACCCTGCCCGAGATCCTTTTCTTTGCCTTCCAGATGACATTCGCGATCATCACACCTGCGCTGATCGTCGGGGCCTATGTGGAACGGATCGGCTTTGGCTTTGTGTTGATGTTTTCTTCCCTTTGGATGCTGCTGTGCTATGCGCCTGTCGTCCACTGGGTCTGGGGTGGCGGCATGTTGGCCGATGGCGGCATCTTCGGCGACACAGGTGTGCGCGACTTTGCAGGCGGCATCGTGGTGCATGAAACGGCGGGTCTGGCGGCATTGATCCTTGCGATCTTCCTTGGCGCGCGGCGTGATGCGACCAAACCACCACACAACCCCGGCATGGTGATGATCGGCGCGGCGATGCTCTGGGTCGGCTGGTTCGGGTTTAACGGCGGCTCGCAACTGGCTGCGGATGGTGGTGCCGCAATGGCGCTGACAGTTACCCATATTTCAGCGGCGGCGGCATCGCTGACATGGGCCCTGTGGGAACGCGTGAAATTCGGCAAGGCTTCTCTGGTCGGTATGGTGACGGGCACGATCGCCGGTCTGGCCTCGATCACCCCCGCATCGGGCTTCGTCGGCCCTGTCGAGGCACTGGTCATCGGTTCCGTCGCAGGGGTTCTCTGCCAAGAGGCCGTGACCCTGATCCGCAACAGGATCAGGATCGACGACACACTTGATGTCTTTGCGGTCCACGGTGTGGGCGGCATTTTCGGAACCATCATGATCGCTGTCTTCGGCGCAGGTGCATGGGCAGCACAGCTTGGCAGCCTTGCCATCGTCGGGCTCTACACCACCGTCGTGACCGTGGTGCTGATCTTTGTCTGCAAAGCCGTCACGGCGCTGCGGGTCGATGCCGAAACCGAAACCACCGGTCTTGATCTGGCCGTGCATGGCGAACGGGCATACGAATTCCACAGCTAAGTCACAACAACAGGTCCGCCGAGATTGCGGCGGACCTTGTCATTCAGCCGTAAAGCTCTGCCGCGCGCCGCTCGAAGGATCGAACCACGCGCTGCATGGCTTCGTTGAAGAACATCCCCGCAGCCCCTTGCAGAAGGCGGTTCTTGAACTCGAAATCGACGGCAAAGGACACTTCACAGCCCCCCGCCACATCCTTGAAACGCCACTGGCTTTCCAGATAGCGGATCGGGCCATCAAGGTATTCCGTGTCGATCCGCATCTTCTCTGGCCAAAGCAATACGCGGCTGCCGAATTTTTCGCGGAAGACTTTGAAGGAAATCACCAGATCGGCCAGCATTTCCTGATGGTCGCCCTTGTCGGTGACGCTGCGCACCCGCGCGGCGGCCGTCCAGGGCAGAAATTTGGGATAGTTGCCCACATCCGCCACAAGGTCATACATCTGCTGCGCTGTGTAAGGCAGAAATTTTGTTTCAGAGTGACTTGGCATGCGGGGTCTTTCGCGGGTGACTTCGGGACAGGATGTCGTAAACTTGGGCACGAAAATCAACCCATTTCCCGGAACCGAGTCCCCTATGCCGCACCCTCCTTATGTGATTGACGAACTGATCAGCGCCAAATCCATCGCCGCCCGGATCGAAGAGTTGGCGCGCGAAATCAGGACCGAGTTTGCCGACACCGACAAACTGGTGGTCGTGGGGCTTCTGCGCGGGTCATTCGTGTTTATCGCCGATCTGGTGCGTGAATTGGACCTGCCGGTCGAAGTAGATTTCCTTGAGGCGTCATCCTACGGCGACGGAATGGAAAGCACGCGCGAGGTCCGCATTCTCAAGGACTTGCGCGGCCAGATTGAAGGGCGTGACGTGCTGATTGTCGAAGATATCGTCGACACAGGCCATACGCTGGCGCATGTCACGAAATTTCTCTGGTCCCGCAAGCCAGCACGGATGAAAACCATCGCACTGCTGGATAAACCCGCCCGCCGCGAAGTGGATTTCAAGGCAAGTTACATCGGTTTTGAAATCCCTGATGAATTTGTCGTCGGATATGGCATTGATTTTGGGCAGCGGAACCGGAATCTGCCGTTCATCGGGAAGGTAAGGTTTATCGAAGAGGCATGACGCCCCGTTGGCTTCTCAGGGCAAAGCGATGGGCACAAAACCCGCCTTCGCCTGCAAAAATCAGGTTTGTCGCGGCGATCCTGCTCGTTTGTGTCCTGCTTTTTGCAATCGAACGGTTCTGGGGGTGGCCTGATTGGCTGACCCCGAATGACCTGCGCAAAATCCGCTGATCACAGAAAAGTCAGAAGACAAGCGCATCGGCTCACGCTTACGCTAAGTGGCATTGGACACAAACAAATTGGAGGCTCTTATGCCAAAGCGACTAAAGTACGGAGTGACGACAGCGGTCGTCTTGGGCATCGCGAGTGCGACCTTTGCTGCCGGACACCTGACCCCGGAACAGCAGCGTGCCATGGATGCGCGTCAGGCACAGATGGGTCTTTATTCTTTCAACCTTGGCCCACTGGGCGGCATGGCGCAGGGCAAGATCCCCTACGATGCCGAAGTCGCCGCGACCGCTGCGGCCAATCTTGCCGCGCTCGCAGGCATGGACCAGACAGCCTATTGGCTGGAAGGCACAGACGCCAGCATCGAAGGCAGCCGCGCAAAGCCCGAAATCTGGACCGACAGCGCCGGCTATCTTGCCGAAAAGGAAAAGCTGGCCAGCGCGACGCTGGCATTGGCCGCAGTTGCCGGTGATGGCCTTGACCAGATGAAAGCGGCATTTGGTCCTGTCGGCATGTCTTGCGGGTCTTGCCATGAGGCCTATCGCGCGCCGCGCAACTAGGGCTGTTTGATGTCGCGGTGGCGTTTGCTGGGGCTTTTGGCCCTGATCGCTGGTGTTGCAGGCTGGATTGTCACCCGGCCTGCCCCCCTGCCGCCCGATGCGCTGGATGACCTGACAGGCGACCCCGTCAAAGGGCAGATAACATTCGCTGCTGCGGGGTGCGCCTCTTGTCATGTCAGCGAAGACGGCCCGCCCGATGTTCTGAGCGGCGGCAAGGCCTTCGAAAGCGACTTCGGCACATTTATTGCGCCGAATATCTCATCCGATCCAAGCTACGGTGTCGGCGCGTGGACCGATCTGGAACTGGCCAGCGCCATCATGCGCGGCGTCGGGCGCGATGGGCGTCATCTTTATCCGGCGTTCCCCTATACCAGCTATAACAAGGCCAACCTGCAGGATGTTGTCGATCTGGTCGCCTATCTGCGCACCCTGCCTGCGTCGGACCAGCCAAATGTGCCGCACGCTATTGCATTTCCGTTCAACTTGCGGGCAGCACTTGGCCCCTGGAAACTGATGTTCGTCCGTGATGACTGGGCCTTGGCCGAGACAGCATCAGCTGCGCAAGTGCGCGGGCGCTATCTGACAGAAAGTCTGGGACATTGCGCCGAGTGCCACACCCCGCGTGATGCCCTTGGCGGTCTGGACAGGACGCGCTGGATGGCCGGCGCGCCACATCCATCAGGCGAAGGCCGCATCCCCAACATTACACGCGCCGCATTGGACTGGTCAGAGGCCGATATCGCAAGCTACCTTGCAAGTGGCTTTACCCCTGAATTCGACAGTGCAGGCGGTGAAATGGCCGCTGTCATCAAGAACACCAGTCAACTGACCGATGACGATCGCGCGGCGATTGCCGCCTACCTCAAGGCCATTCCACCGGTGGCGAACTGATCAGGCCAGACCCAATTTGGCCTGACGCGCGGCGCGCAAACGTGCAAAGTCATCACCAGCGTGATAGGAAGACCGTGTCAACGGTGTCGCAGAAACCATCAGGAAGCCTTTGTTATAGGCCGCCTTTTCATAGGTTTTGAATTCTTCCGGCGTCACAAAGCGGTCAACCTTGTGGTGTTTTGGCGTGGGCTGCAAATATTGCCCAATCGTCAGGAAATCGATATCGGCCGCGCGCATGTCTTCCATGACCTGCACGACAGCCTGCTTGTCTTCGCCCAAGCCCACCATGATTCCCGATTTGGTAAACATCGTGGGGTCCAGTTCCTTCACCCGCTGCAAGAGCCGCAACGAATGGAAATAACGTGCACCGGGGCGCACTTCGGGATAGAGGCCGGGAACTGTTTCAAGATTGTGGTTAAAGACGTCAGGGCGTGCGGCCACGACGACCTCCAGCGCAGAGGGATCACACCGGATAAAGTCGGGCGTAAGGATCTCGATCGTTGTGTCCGGTGACTGGCGGCGCACCGCACGGATCGTCTGGGCAAAGTGTTCGGCACCACCATCTTCCACGTCATCGCGATCCACCGAAGTGATCACAACGTGATTGAGGCCCAGCTTCTTGACTGCATCCGCCACGCGCCCCGGCTCGAACACATCCAGTGCCTCTGGCGGTTTGCCCGTGGCGATATTGCAGAACGTGCAGGCGCGGGTGCAGACCTCGCCCATGATCATCATGGTCGCGTGGCCCTGCGACCAGCATTCGCCGACGTTGGGGCAACCGGCTTCTTCGCAGACCGTGACCAGCTTGTTGTCGCGCATGATGTCGCGGGTTTTCTTGTAACCTTCGGACACGGGTGCCTTGACGCGGATCCAATCGGGCTTCTTTGGCTGAGGGGCATCCGGGCGGCGCTGCTTTTCCGGGTGGCGCTGTGCTGGAATTTTCAAATCGCGTGTCGGCATATCTGGCTCCGGTCCTTTTACCAGTTACCTAACGTCGCACCACGCCCTTGTCCAATACTCACAATGCCGCGCATGTCGGCACTGCGCCGGATGCATGGCCCTGACCCTATCCGATCATCGGCCCATAGCGGCCCTGAGTTTGCTCATAATGCCGCTTGAGCCGTTGCAGCGCGATGCGCAGCACGATTTTGCCTGACCGTGCGGACCAGCCCATTTTCTTTTCGGTTTGTTCCAGCCCTTCTAGAAAACAGCAGCAGCGCAGCACGACATCGCCAAGCCCCGGCCCGAGTTCGGCCAATGCGTCCTTGATCCGGCCATGCGCCGCAACCGCCCCTTTCGGGCCTTCGGTCACATCTGCGGGCGTTTCACCGTTCACAAAGCTTTCCCAGCTTTCAATACCGCCCATGCCAACCTCGACCAGTTCGTAATCCTCGCGGAGCCGTTCGCCCACGGCAACCAGATCACGCGGCAAGAAAGGTTTGCCGTTACGATCCTTGCGGCGCGCAAGCCCGACCAGCGGGCTTTCGTTGGCATATCCGCGGTAAGGCGGGCGGTTGCTGCCTTCGATCGCAGCAATGTCCCATCCGGCATCACTCTTGGGGTCCGCACCCCGTTCTGCAAATCCGCCGGCGCGGTTTTCATCTTCGGCTGTCAGGCGGCGCAGGGCGGCGCGACCGGTATTGGTGATGAAGTAGCGCGCGATGCGCCCTTCCGGCGCGGGACAGGTAATCCAGTCCTTCAGTGCCATCGCCTGAGCGATTTCACGTTCCACAACGCCGGTACGCACTTGCTCTCCCTCGGTGGTGACGCGGACCACCACAGCCGTATCCATTTCCTGCGCGACCGCCAGAACGGCGCCCTGTTCGCACAGGCGACGCAATATCCGTTTTGCCGCCTGATCGATTTGCGTCTGCGACAAGGCTACCGGCTGATGTGGTTCCGGCTTCAAACACTCCATTTTCATTGTCTTGGTTTTCCCCTTTTGCAAGATTTCACGCGCAGAGACCTGCGCTGACAGCGACCGCAATGCCGCATCAACAAGCGGATCATCACGGCGCCCCTCAATCCGGCGTACCTGCCGGAGAACCGTTGACGGGTGACAGTCACTGGCCCGCGCAAGCGCGCGTATCGACAAGCCGGTTTCTGTGTGAACAAGATAGTGACGGGCCCCGTCCGGGACCCAACGTGGAAGATCAGATGACGCATGGCGCCCTTGTGGTGCAGTCATTATCACGCATCCTTTTGCCGAAATTACCGACGCAACAGATGACCGCCACATCCCATGACGCAAAACGGCATACCACCTGAGCGTGCATGGTTACGTATTTGTTAACGGTCCAAATTGCCCGTCAACCATTCTTTCCAAAAGATAAGCAAACCTGACTGCAGCGTTCTTATCTCATGGTGATTGCGCAACACCCTCATAGGTTGTGTCATGCTGGATGCACGACACCTGCTGTAAGGAGATTCTGACACATGCTTGATCTGCACACGCGCATTGCCACGCTGAAACGCCCGTCACTCCTGGCGAGAGCCGCCCGATTTGGCGTGGACGATTACCGGCGCCACGTCCATTTGCGCCGCATTTTCCACAGTGACACCCTGCCAAAGCATGGCAAGGCACTGGTACAACTGCTTGATATCGAGGCCGAGATGGACGGTCTGCGCAGGGACCGTTCAGCCGCCTATCGGCCGGCACATCATGTCGAAGTCTTGATCGCGCTACTGGGCGAGGCGCAACTGATGCGCGCCACCGCCCCCCGATCGGTCTAGCCGAATGCGTCGGGCATGCTGGCTTTCTTTTCGGCGACATAGGTACGCAGGCGTCCTTCGATCTCGGGGTCGAGCGGCGGCTGCTGGTAGGTCTCCAGCAACTTGGCCACCCGTGCAGTCGCCAGAGTCTGGGTGTCGCGCGCACCTTCCTCGTCCCATGTCTCGAACGGTTTGTAGTCAAACAGATCAGAACGCCAAAACGCTGTCTTGAAGTTGGCCTGCGTGTGCGCGCAACCAAGATAGTGGCCGCCCGGCCCCACTTCGGCAATCGCGTCCATGGCCTGCCCGTTTTCGGACATATCAACGCCACGCGCGAAATGGTGCAACGTTCCCAGAAGGTCCGCATCCATCACGAATTTCTCGAAAGACGCGACAAGCCCGCCTTCAAGCCAGCCACAACTGTGCAGCATGAAGTTCACCCCTGCCAGCAGGCCCATGTTCAGGCTGTTCGCAGTTTCGTAGGCGGCCTGCGCATCGGGCAGTTTTGATCCACAAAACGACCCCGCACTGCGATAGGGCAGCCCCAGACGGCGGGCCAGCTGCCCTGCCCCATAGGTGATATGGGCCGCTTCGGGTGTGCCAAAAGTCGGCGCGCCGGAGTTCATGTCAATCGAGGTGACAAATGTGCCCATAACCACAGGTGATCCGGGACGGACGATCTGGCTGTAGGCCACGCCTGCCAACACTTCGGCCAGCACTTGCGTCAAGGTGCCCGCCACAGAGACCGGCGCCATCGCTCCGCCCACGATGAACGGGCTGATGATCGACGCCTGATTGTTGCGCGCAAAGATTTCCAGTGCACCCATCATCACACTGTCAAAGGTCAGTGGCGAGTTGATGTTGATCAGCGAGGTCATGACCGTGTTGTCCTGCACGAAT
>CAZTKF010000035.1:0-27234 GCA_964614205.1 uncultured Loktanella sp.
CAAGCGCGCCATGTATCACACTTTGCCGCCCAAATGCCAAACCCAATTCCTGCGCCGTCAGACAGCCGAAATACCGGGCACCCTCAGGCGTCCATAGTTTTGTCTTGCCCCGTTCGGACCCATCAGAGGCCTGAACCAAGACACGGACCCGCTCACCTCCGGAGAGCCAACCCTTTACCTTTTCGAACCCGCAGACAGCACGCCCTGCCTTGCGGGTCAGGGCGATCAGATCAACAACCCGGCGGGCAAGCTGACGCTCAACTTCGTCCACCAGACCATCGGGCACCGTGACAGCCTGCTTGGCGGCTCGAGAAAACTGACCTTTCTTCGCCGCTTCCAGCGCCTTGCGATCAGCCGTCACATACATGCCGCGCCCCGGCAGTTTGCCCAAAATATCAGGCACAACCTGATTTTCCGGCCCCACAACAAAGCGGATCAGTCCAGCCTTTGGCTGTACCTCACCTGTGACGATGCACTTGCGTTCCGCATCGCCGCGTTCTTTGTCATGGCCACCACGCGCCATCTGCAATCCCGTCAGAGGCCTGAAATCAGGCCTCCTCCTCCGTGGTCAGTTCTTCTTCGGCCTCTGCTTCGGCAGCAAGCTCCTCGGGATCGACCCAACCCAGCATCACACGGGCGGTCATCACCAGGTCTTGCGCTTCTTCCAGCGACACATCGAACGGCTCGAGGACACCGTCATCTTTCACACGCTCGCCATCGACGGTTGTCCAGCCACCTGCCAGTTCCCAGTCAGCGCAAGTTGCAAAGTCTTCCAGCGTTTTCACGCCGTCCTTGCCCAGCGCCTCAAGCATTGCAGGTGTCAGACCTTCAAAGTTTGCGAGGCTGTCTTCAACACCCAACGCACGGGCGGCCTCCATTGCCTTTTTGGCCTGCTCTTCAAGGTAGTCGCGCGCGCGGGCCTGCAATTCGCTCGCAGTTTCTTCGTCAACGCCTTCAATAACAAGCAGTTCGTCAATCTCGACGTAGGCGACTTCTTCCAGGTTTGTGAACCCTTCCGATACCAGAAGTTGGGCAAAGAACTCGTCCAAATCAAGGGTATCCATGAACAATTTCGTGCGCAGCTCGAATTCGGCCTGACGGCGCTTGCTCTCTTCTTCCTCGGTCATGATGTCGATATCCAGACCGGTCAGTTGCGACGCAAGGCGCACGTTCTGGCCACGGCGACCGATGGCGAGGGACAGTTGCTCCTCTGGCACGACGACTTCGATCTTCCCGGCCTCTTCGTCCAGAACAACCTTGGACACCTCGGCAGGCTGCAGCGCGTTCACGAGGAAGGTCGGCATATCTTCATTCCATGGAATGATGTCGATCTTTTCGCCCTGCAATTCGTTCACAACGGCCTGCACGCGCGAACCACGCATACCAACACAGGCACCGACAGGATCAATGGACCCATCATAAGAGATCACGGCGATCTTCGCGCGCGAACCGGGGTCGCGGGCGACGGCTTTGATCTCGATGATGCCTTCGTAAATTTCTGGCACTTCCATCTTGAACAGCTCTGCCATGAATTCAGGCGCTGTCCGGCTGAGGAAAATCTGCGGACCACGCTGTTCGCGGCGCACTTCCTTGATATAGCAGCGGATACGGTCATTGGGGCGATATGCCTCGCGGCCGATCTTTTCGTTGCGGCGCAAAACAGCTTCGCCAGCACCCACATCGACGATGACATTGCCGTATTCCTCGCGCTTGACCAGCGCGTTGATGATCGTGCCCGCACGATCCTTGAATTCTTCGTATTGCTTGTCACGCTCGGCTTCGCGGACTTTTTGCAGGATGACCTGTTTGGCGGATTGCGCCGCAATCCGGCCCAGCTCGACAGGGGGTACCTCTTCGATGAACTGCTGACCCACTTCGGGGTTTTCCATATACTGCTTGGCCTGCTCGACTGTGAACTCTGCCTGATAGTTCTCAAGCTCATCATCCTCGACCACTGTACGGACACGGGTAAATGTCGCCTTGCCGGTCTTGCGGTCGATGGATACGCGAATGTCCATTTCCGCGCCGTAGCGGGACTTTGCCGCACGGGCGAGCGATTCTTCCATCGCTTCAACAACAAGCCCGGGCTCGATGTTCTTTTCACGGGCCACGGCCTCTGCGGTTTGCAAAAGCTCCAACTGGTTGGCGGATGTGTATGCCATTTAAGTGTTCTCCTCGCCATCGATGATGGTTTCGATTTCATCAAATTGGGTCTCGTCGATCTGACCCGCATCCTTGCGACCGCGCAAAACATCGCGGATCAACTCATCTGTCAGAACCAGTTTGGCATCTGACAGCCATTCGAATTTCAAACCGATCGTGCCTTCGGGAATCGTGATCAGGACTTCATCGCCTTCGGTCCCGGCCAGTTGGCCCTTGAAACGGCGGCGACCATCAATCAGTTCATCCGTTTCGATCTTGGCTTCAAAGCCTTCCCACTGGTCAAAATCCTTCATCCGCGTCAGCGGGCGGTCGATGCCGGGACTTGAGACTTCAAGGTTGTAAACATCCAGAATCGGGTCTTCGACATCCAGCACAGCACTCAGCGCGGTCGATATCTGACCACACTCATCAACTTCGATCTGCCCATCAGGACGCTGCACCATAATCTGCAGGACAGTTTCCTTGCCGGACATCAGGCGCACGCGCACAACTTCAAACCCCATGTCTTCGACGACAGGGGTGATGATTTCAGCGATGCGGCGGTCAATGGCCGCTTTGGCGATCAGATCGTTCATCATTCTTTCCGACTTATCATTCGGACACAAAAAAACGGGCACACGGCCCGTTACGAATTTCGGTGGTGTCTGGGGGTGGAAGCCAGACGCCGATGTTAAGGGTGATATAGGGCAAGGCGGGGGAAGGTGCAAGGGCTCATACCAGCCATAGGCCATAGACGCAAAACGCCCCACCAATCGGCGGGGCGCTTCAAATTCAATCAGGCAAGGCTTACGCCAGCGACCACCGCTCGGCCATGCGTGCGTTGTCCATCTGCCAGAGGTTGCCCACTGTTTCCGGTGTCGCGATGCGGTTGTTCAGCGCCTGCACGTAGTTGGCAAACATTGGCAGGATCACGCCGCCATCATCACGCAGGATCTGCTGCATCTCGTAGTACTGCTCACGGCGCTTGTCGCTATCGAGCTCGGCACGGGCGGACAACAGCAGTTCCTGGAAGCGGGGTTCATCCCACTGGCTGTCGTTCCAAGGCGCACCGGCCTCATAGGCAGTCGAGAACATCCAGTCCTCGGTCGCGCGGCCCGACCAGTAGCTGGCGCACCATGGCTTTTTCAACCAGACGTTGGACCAGTAACCATCAGCCGGCTCCTGGATCACATTGATATTGATCCCGCCAGCAGCAGCAGAGTTCTTGTAAAGAAGCGCCGCATCTACTGCGCCTTCAAACGCCGCACTGGATGCCGAGAGATCAAGGTCGATGCTGTCAAGGCCAGCTTCTTTCAGATAGAACTTGGCCTTGTCCGGATCATAAGCCAGCTGTTCCATATCCGCGTTGTAGTACTGGTTGGCAGGACCGATCGGTGAGTCGTTGCCGACCTGACCGTGACCCAGCAGGATCTTGTCCACCATTTCCTGACGGTTGATGCCGTACTTCAGCGCGCGGCGCACGTTCACGTCATCGAACGGTGCAACCTTTGTCAGCATCGGGAAGATGTAGTGCTGGTTGCCGGTCAGTTCCTGAATACGCAGCGCAGGGTTGGCGCGCAGCAGGGCTTCGGTTTTAAAGTCGATCCGGTTGATCGCATCCACCTGACCGGTCAGCAGGGCGTTGGTCCGTGCTGTGTTGTCGTTGATTGCGATATATTCGATCTCGTCAAAGAAACCGGCGCTGTCACCTTTGTAGTGATCCGCATAACGGGTGGCGACCATGCGCACACCGGGATCAAAGGACTGCACCTGATAAAGGCCCGTACCGATCCCTTGGGCAATCGCCTCTTCGATCTGGCCTGCAGGATACATCAGCAGGTGATAATCGGACAGCAGATAAGGCAGATCGGCGTTGCCGGCGGCCAGCGTCAGCTGAACCTGATGGTCCGTGATCTTTTTCATCTCGGTAATGGCAGAAACGATCGGCTCTGCCGCAGATTTCGCGCCTTCAGCCACGTGCATCTGCAGGGATTCGATCACGTCATCTGCACCGAACGCCTTGCCATTGTGGAATGTCACGCCCTGACGCAGGTTGAAAGTCCAGACCTTTGCATCAGCAGAAGCTTCCCAGCTTTCGGCCAATTCACCTTTCAGCAGGCCATCAGCACCGACTTCTGTGAGGCTGTCAAAAACAGCACCTTGCGCAGAGGCGATCATGAAAAGGTCAGAATGGGTGCGGCCATCCCAACTGTCGGACGTGTTGGCGCCGGACAGACCCGCTGTCAGCTTTCCGCCTCGTGTCTGCGCGCGCAGAGGCATTCCGGACAGGCTCAGCACACCTGCGGCGACACCTGTTTTCAACAGGCCGCGTCTACTAATTCCATGCATGTTTTCGTTCTCCCTAGTTATTCGTTCAGGCTTGAGCCGCCCTGTTAAGTGACCACCTTCATGGTCGATTCGTGCTACATCTTATCAACAGCTGCATCACCGATGTTATCAACTCCGCGTTCCGCAAGAAGATTGGTCAACCAGTCTGGGTCCATCTCCGGTACAGAGGATAGCAGAAGATCGGTATAAGCATGATGCGGCGGTTTGAACATTTCCTTCTTGGGCCCTTGTTCCACCACGCGTCCATCTTTCATCACAACCACCTCATCCGCGATCGCCCGGACCGTCGCAAGATCATGTGTGATAAACATATAGGTCAGCGACAGCTCGTCCTGCAAACGCGCCAATAGTCGCAGAATGCCTTCTGCCACCAACTGGTCAAGGGCGGATGTAACCTCGTCACAGATGATAAACCTTGGTTCTGCTGCCAAAGCGCGCGCAATACCGATGCGCTGCTTCTGCCCACCCGAAAGCTCGGAGGGCAGGCGATGGTAATACTGTGTCGGCTCCAGTTCGATTTGCTCAAGCAGCGCATTGACCCGTTTGCGCTTCTCGGCCCCCCTGAGGCCAAGGTAGAACTCGACCGGACGCGCAATAATCTGGCCAATCGACATGCGCGGGTTCAGGGCCGTGTCTGCCATCTGATAGATCATCTGGACCTGGCGCAGCTGGTCTTTGCTCCGCTTTCGATAATCTGAGGGCAGCACTTCACCGTCCAAAAGGATTTGTCCGGCTTTGGGCGGCAACAGTCCGGTGATACAGCGCGCTGTTGTCGACTTGCCCGAACCACTTTCGCCCACCACCGCAACAGTGCGCCCTTTGTGCAGATCAAAGCTGACGTCGTGCAAAACAGGGACCGTCCCGTAGGCCGCGTCGACATTCTGTACGCCCACCACAGGTACCGCCCCGGTCTGGACCGCGGGCTTCGCCGGACGCTCAAAGCTGCGGACCGCCCAAAGTGACTTTGTGTATTCCTGTGTCGGTGCCGAGAGCATCGTACGCGTGTCGGCTGTTTCGACTTCGTCGCCTTTCAAAAGAACCTTAATGCGGTCAGCCATCTGTGCCACAACAGCAAGGTCATGGGTGATATAGATCGCGGCCGTGTTGAACTGCTCGACGATATCGCGAATCGACGCAAGAACTTCGATCTGCGTGGTGACGTCCAGCGCCGTTGTCGGTTCGTCAAAGATGATCAAGTCAGGACGGCAGGACATCGCCATCGCGGTCATGCACCGCTGCAACTGACCACCGGACACCTGATGCGGATAGCGGAACCCGATTTCATCGGGGTTCGGCAACCGCAGCTTGCGATACAGTTCGATCCCATCTGCTTCGCTTTCGGCACGGCTCATGACATGGTGCTGCACAGGGCCTTCGACATGCTGGTCGATCAGTTTGTGCGCCGGATTAAAGCTGGCCGCTGCAGACTGCGCCACGTAGGCGATGCGCTTGCCTAGCAGCCCCCGCTTGACAGCGGCTGATGCAGTCAGCAGGTCAATGCCATCAAACTCAACCGAACCTTTGCTAATCCGCACTCCGTCACGGGTATAGCCCATCGCTGCAAGACCAAGGGTTGATTTGCCTGCGCCGGATTCACCGATCAACCCAAGGACCTCGCCCTTGGCAAGCGTCAGGTCGACGCCATTGATAATCGGGTTCCATGTTTCATCGCTCCGGCCCTCGATCCAGACATCACGCATCTTGACGAGTGGTTCTTCGCTCATTCCTTCAGCCCCGATGATTTTTGCAACATCCAGTCGACCACAAAATTGACAGCAACGGTCAAAAGCGCGATGGCGCCAGCAGCAAGCAATGGTGCGGTTGCGGCCATTGGCGCAAATTGGGCAAAGTTCACGAAACCGCCCAGATCGCGCACCATCGTGCCCCAATCTGCCAGCGGCGGCTGGATACCGACACCAAGGAAAGACAAGGCCGCGATAGTCAGGAACACAAAGCAAAAGCGCAGACCGAATTCGGCCAGCAGTGGCGCTGTCGCATTCGGCAGGATCTCCTTGAACACAAGATAGCCTAACCCTTCGCCACGCAGCTTTGCCGCCTCGATGTAATCCATCACAACAATATTCTGCCCAACCGCGCGGGCCAGACGGTAAACACGTGTGCTGTCAATGACAGCAATGATAATCACCATGAACACCGTCAGGGGAATTCCCAGTTTGGGCGCCCAGACACTCGCGATTGTCATCAGCAAAAGCGCGAAGATCAGGGATGGAATCGCCATCAGCACATCCACCGTGCGCGACAGCAATTGATCAAGCCAGCCACCCAGCGTTGCAGCAAGGAACCCGAAGGTTCCTCCGAGCAAGAAAGCCAAAACGGTCGTGGCAAAGGCAATGCCCACAGTGTTCTGCGCGCCGTAAATCAGTCGGCTCAGGATATCGCGGCCAATCTGGTCTGTTCCCAGCGGAAAATCAGGATTGCCACCCATCGCCGGATCACCGCCGGGTATGACATTTGCGGCGACACCCGGAATAATCTGCTCTTGTCCATAGGGCGCAATGGCTCCGGCGAAAACGGCAAGCAAGGCGTAGATCAGGATCGTGAGAATACCAAAAGAGGCCGTCAGCGGCATCGAGCGGAACAGTTTCCTGCTTCCCGCTGTGCCAACAGACCGTCCAAGTATCCGAAACAGCCATGCCGCAACCGCAAAGATAATGAACCCTTCGATCGCAATGCGTAAGAAAAAGAACTTGTTTGCAATTGCCGGATCATCGCTCCGGCCTTGCATGTAGGCCCAAGCAAGCCACGCCAGCACCGCGACACCAAGAACGTACCCGTACGCCACACCATACGACATGTCACGGAACTTTGGCGTGTTACCTGTCACCGCTTGTCCGGCAAAACGGAAAACCCAGGCCAAAGCGCCTATGCCGACCAGCATTATAACGGTCCACCAGATCATTTCGGATGCCTCAGGCGCGGGTTGGACAGGATCGACATGATGTCGGCGGTCAGGTTGAGCAGGATAAACGCCGTCGCAAAAATCAGGCAGCACGCTTGCACCACGGGGATATCACGGATCTTCACACTGTCGACAAACAGCTGGCCAATACCCGGATAAACAAAAACAACCTCGACCACGACGACACCTGTAATCAGGTAGGCAAGGTTCAGCGCAATCACGTTGATGATGGGCGCCAGCGCATTGGGCAGCGCGTGCTTGACGATCACGCGCATCGGCGAAAGCCCCTTGAGGCGCGCCATTTCAATGTAGGGTGAGGCCAGCAAGTTGATGATTGCGGCCCGTGTCATGCGCATCATATGCGCTGTAACCACCAATGTGAGCGTCAGCGCAGGCAGCATCGATTTCTCGACCCGTTCACTGAAAGGCATACCTTCAAAGATATTCGACAGCGACGGAAAGATCGGGTTCAGCACGGCAAGAAAAAGAATCAGGATATAAGCCAGAAAGAATTCAGGGCTGGAAATCGATGACAACGTGAAAATGTTAGTGGCCCGGTCAAAAACGGTATTCCGGTAAAGGGCTGCCAAAACACCCAGCAGAATAGAGAACGGAACAGCAATCGCAGCGGTAATCATCGCCAAGAACATTGTATTGGAAAAACGCGGTGCAATTTGCTGTGCAACCGTAGTGGCACCAGACTCTGTTCCGGTGAAGCTGGTGAAGTTCGCCTGCGCAAAACTGGTGCCAAGATCACCCTGCACCACGCCACCCAACCACTGGAAATAGCGGGCAATCAGCGGTTGGTCGAGCCCAAGATCTTTGCGTATCGACGCCACGGCCTCTGGTGTGGCGCCTTGACCAAGTATGGATTCCGCAAAGTCGCCCGGTAGCAGGTTCACAGCCACAAAAATCACGATCGACACGATCAACAAAGTGAGCAGGCCAAGCGCAAGTCGCTGCAGGATAATCGTTAGGACATTGCCCAAAACAGAAGTCTTCTCCGTAGGTTGGGAGAAATGTTAACGGGTTATTTTCGTCTGTAAAGCCTAAAGCCCCAAGGAATGGCGCTGGGCACCCATCATATCCATCGTCCGCACCAGTTCTGCGCTGATACCCGGCTCTGACAGAGCATGGCCCGCGCGGCCAATAAATGTCAGGCGTGATTTGGGCCACATCTGCGCAAGGGTGTGTGCGGAAACGGGCGGGCAAATCATGTCATACCGGCCCTGTACGATGACCCCGGGGACATTGGCGATCTTGGCCATCTGATCGGGGTGAAGAATCTGCTGGTCTGCACGCAAAAAGCCGCCGTGATAGAAATAATGGTTCTCAAGCCGTGCGAATGCACGCGCATAGTCGGCAGGGCTTTCGCCTGTCACACCATCGCTATCGATCGAGGCAAGCGCATTTTCCCACGATGCCCACGCACGCGCAAACCGCACCTCTTGGGCACGATCGTCCGAAAAAAGCCGCCGATGGTAGGCCGCGATATAGTCGTCGCGCTCATCCAGTGGAATCAGTGACGCAAAGCTCTCCCATAAGTCAGGCCAGAATTTGCCAGCGCCACCACCATAGAACCAATCCAGCTCTGGTTGCGTCATTAAGAAGACACCGCGCAGGGTCAGGGCCGCGGCACGATCCGGATGGGCCTGTGCATAAATCAAGGCCAGCGTTGCACCCCAAGAACCGCCAAAGACGATCCAGCGATCAATGCCCAGCGTTTCGCGGATCAGTTCAATATCTGCAACAAGATGCCACGTCGTGTTCGCTTCGACGCTGGCGTGGGGCCGCGATCGTCCGCAGCCGCGCTGATCAAACAGGATGATGCGAAAGACATTGGGGTCAAAGTAGCGCCGCATCGCGGGGCTGCATCCGCCTCCCGGTCCGCCATGCAGAACGACGACGGGCACCCCGTCGGGGTTGCCGCATTGCTCCATATAGACGCGGTGACCGTCACCAACCTCCAGCATCCGCTGATCAAACGGATCAATCGGCTGGTAAAGATGCGCACCTGGGCGCTTTTGTCCTACGACTTTGTCCATAACCACCCTATATCGCGTGTTGAACCCACTGACCATGACGCGGAGCGATGAAAATGTCGGCAACGAACACAGTAGACCCCAGCGAGATCGCCAAATTCGAGGCGATGGCAGCCGAATGGTGGGATCTGAAAGGCAAGTTCAAGCCGTTGCACATGATGAACCCCGTGCGATTGGACTATATCACAAGCCAGATCGCAGCAGAATTCGGACGTGACCTGCGCCGGCCAGAACCATTCAAGGGCCTGCGTATCCTTGATATCGGGTGCGGTGGTGGCTTGCTATGTGAGCCGATGGCACGGTTGGGAGCGACGGTGGTGGGCGCCGATGCAGCGGAACGGAATATTCCTGTTGCAAGGATTCACGCCGAACAGTCAGGATTGGACATTGATTACCGCCACACCACCGCCGAGGCGATGGCAGCGGCGGGCGAACAGTTTGATGCTGTTCTCAACATGGAAGTGGTCGAACATGTGGCCGATCCACAGGGGTATCTGGACGCATGTCAGCAATTGATGAAACCAGGCGGTATCCACATTTGCTCGACCATCAACCGCAACCCGAAATCCTTTGCAATGGCCATTGTCGGTGCTGAATATGTCATGCGCTGGTTGCCTAAGGGCACACACGAATGGAACAAGTTCATCACACCGGACGAATTGTTTGCGCTGCTTGAAAAGGCCGGAATGACACCAGTGGACCGCAAGGGTTTTGTGTTCAACTTCGCAAAGTTCACATGGTCAATCTCTGACCGTGACTTGTCAGTGAACTATGTCACTGCCGCAACAAAGCCCGTCTGAAACAATGGGCTAGCATCGCGGATGCGCACCCCGGATTAGTCGACTTTGCTTAACTTCAGTCGCATCTCGCGCAGGACGGGCAGAACTGCTTTTGCCCGTTCTTCTCCCACTTTGCTGACAACATCAGCAATCACAGGTGCAATAGCCGCGAGTGCCGCATCACGCGCGGCCTGCCCGGCCGGACTGATCGCGACCATCTTGCGCCGCGCATCATCCCAGTCAGGACGCACATGAACCCAGCCGGCCCACTCAAGTTTGTGCAACGTATTCGTCATTGCACCACGCGTCAGATGGAATGTCTTGGCCAGCTGCGCAGGAGACCTCTCCACACCGGAATGCGCCAGATGGTTCAGCACTGAAAAGTGCGACAACTCCATTCCCTTGGGCAAGACGCGCGCAACATTGGCCCGCGCCAGTTGATCAACGGCAAGGATTTCACTGAAAAGCGAAACGGCAAGGTTGTTGGCGGCATCTGACATCAGGGACCTTCGAAGGGGCGATCGTGACTGAGCGCCGCGATACGTTTGCGGCTTTGTGCCACTGACCTTGGGTCAAGATCAACCAAGCCGATGCCGGGTTCCGTGCCCAAATCCAACAAAACCTCGCCCCAGGGCGAAATTGCCATGCTGTGCCCGTATGTTTGGCGGGGTTTGCCTGTCTGGCTTGCATGGGTCCCCGTTTGGGCTGCGGCCAATACATATGAACCTGTTTCGATCGCGCGCGCGCGCAGCAGCGGCTCCCAATGCGCGGCACCTGTCACCGGCGAAAATGCCGATGGTACCAGCAACACTTCTGCGCCTGCTTGTGCCATCGCGCGGTAAAGATACGCAAAGCGGACATCATAACAGATGCTCAGGCCGATCTTGGCAAAAGGCGTGTCAACAACCACGGCTTGCTCACCGGGACGATATCCTGCGGATTCACGATAGGTTTCCGCCTCTGAAACCGTGACATCAAACATATGTATCTTGTCATAGCGCCCGACGATCTGCCCTGCGGGATCAATCAAGAAGGAACGGTTGGCAAAGCGCCCGTCCGGATCATGCGTCTTGAGCGCCAATGACCCGATTGACAGCCAGATACCATGCCGGATCGCCGCCTCGCGTAGGCCGGCCAGCGTCATGTCGTCTTCTTCGTGTTGCAGGACACGGTTCTGGTGCCGGCGGTCCTGCGATACGCAGTTCGTGACTTCGGGCGTCAGCACAAATCCCGCGCCTTGACCGGCCGCCTGCGCAATCATCCCGCCCGTCTGCACCAGATTGGCCGCCGGATCATCACTGACATTCAACTGGAGCAGCGCGGCCTTCATGCTGCCAGCAGCGCATCCAACTTTCCGCCGCGCTCCAGTGCGAACAGATCATCACAGCCACCCACATGTGTGCCGTCGATAAAGATCTGGGGAACAGTGCTGCCACCGTTCGCGCGCTGGATCATCTCGGCGCGGCGCTCGGGTTGGGCAGAAATGTTGACCTCGGCAAAGCTGATACCCTTGGAACTCAGCAACCGCTTGGCCATGTGGCAAAAACCACAAGTCGGTTTGGTGTATATCTCGACAGTTGCCATGACGATGGTCCTTAAATCTTGTTCGCCTTTGATCTAGGCTTCTTTGACGACTCTTGCCAGTGCAACAATTGACACGTCTGCGGCACCTGCGGATTTGGCGGCCTCTGCGCTGGCCGCAAAGGTTGCGCCTGATGTCATGACATCGTCCACAAGAATAACCTGCCTGCCCGCGATTTCATCCACCCGCTTGGGGTTTGGGATGATCGCGCCCGAAAGCTCTGCAAATCGGGCATCGCGACTGTGCCCCTCCAGTGGATCTGTCTTCTTTCGACGCAGCAGCGCATCGGCACAGACGGGCAGACCCATCATCTTTCCCATCTCCTGGGCAAGCAAGGCCGATTGATTGTACCGG
Organism: uncultured Loktanella sp.; assembly: GCA_964614205.1. Taxonomy (GTDB): domain Bacteria; phylum Pseudomonadota; class Alphaproteobacteria; order Rhodobacterales; family Rhodobacteraceae; genus Yoonia. Next base: position 12,169 of record CAZTKF010000035.1, read on the forward strand.
CGTTTGACGATCCGGCGCCAATGAAGTGGCACAGGCACAATAACAGTGTCTATTCCGGCCCAATCGGATATCTTTTGCGCCATCCACTGGGCAACGGGGCGCGCAAGATCTGTCCGGTCACCATGCTTTAGCCCCAAGACCAGACGTCTGCCCACGCCTGAATAAACCAGCACGGCACGTCCTCGGCTCCATGGTCGCGCGATTGTCATACAGTCGTCGCATTGCACTGGATCCTGATGATCTTCGCCGGGCAGTGGGGTTCCACAGGTATCACATACAAGACCTCCGATGAATTTCGCGTCACGCCAGCAGGCTGCGCAAAGCCCAAAGTCACCTTCGGTTTGCGCATCGCAAGCAACACACTGCGGCGGATAAATTGCCCGAATGACGCTTTGCAACCGCATCGATGCACCCTAAATGACGGGCATGGATATGCCCCGGATCACCGACCGCGCCGCCTTGACACGTAACCGCGCACGCGCCGAACCTGACGCGTTGTTCTTGCAAGAACATGCAGCCGATGAACTGCAGGAAAGACTGATTGAGGTTAACAGAACCTTTACATCAGTCGCGATTGTCACCGGTTTTCCCGATTTCTGGGCCGCTCGTTATCCGGATGCGACAATCGTGGCAGATGAAGAGACATTGGCCCTGAAGCCACAGTCTTATGATTTGGTCCTCCACGCTTTGTGCCTTCATTGGGCAAACGACCCTGTGGGACAACTGGTTCAGGCGCGCCATGCACTAAAACCCGATGGTTTATTGCTATGTACCTTTCTTGGTGGCCAAACCCTGCACGAATTGCGCGCATCGCTTGCCGAGGCCGAGGCTCTTGTTACCGGCGGCCTGTCGCCCCGGATCGCGCCGATGGGTGAAATTCGTGATCTGGGTGGGCTTTTGCAGCGTGCAGGATTTGCGCTTCCCGTTGCAGATGCCACGCCGCTGACAGCCAGCTATGCCAATGCGTTCCACCTGATGCATGACCTGCGCAAGATGGGCGAAAACAATGCGCTGGCGCAGCGGATCAGACATGCCACACGGCGCAATGTCCTGACAGAGGCCGCATGTATCTATGCCGAAAACTTCCGGAATGCGGCGAATCGTGTCGATGCCACGTTTGAGTTCATTACGTTGACAGGGTGGGCCCCTGCTGACAGTCAACCGCGTCCTTTGCGCCCCGGCAGCGCACAAACGCGTCTGGCTGACGCATTGAATACACATGAAACGCCTCTAGATAGATCCAATGATTGACGTCGCGCGTAACCCATTTAACTACCCGCGAAATACCGTTACCTAAGGGGCGATGAGAATGTTCGATGCACAAACACAGGCCGAAGAGCGCCCCGCCACATGTCCGGTACATGCGCAGTCCGATCACCCGCCGGTCAAACCGGCGCGCGTAGGTGTTCTTGTTGCCAACCTCGGAACACCTGACGGGACCGACTATTGGTCAATGCGGCGCTACCTGAATGAGTTTCTGTCCGACAAACGCGTCATCGACTATTCAGCCTGGATCTGGCAGCCCTTGCTGCAGCTTGTCATCTTGTCCAAGCGCCCGTTCTCTTCGGGCGCTGCCTACAAATCGATCTGGAATGAAGAGGCAAATGAAAGTCCTCTTATGACGATCACCAAAAAGCAGACCGCAGCAATCAAGGCGCATCTGGTCGAACGATATGGCGACAATGTGCGCGTCGATTTCTGTATGCGGTACGGCAACCCGTCCACCAAATCCAAAGTACGCGAAATGGTCGAAGACGGGTGCACCAAGATTCTGTTCTTCCCTCTGTACCCGCACTATGCCGGGGCAACCTCGGCTACCGCAAATGATCAGTTCTTCCGCGCACTTATGGAAGAAAAATGGCAGCCCGTGGCCCGCATTGTCGAGCCTTACTTCGATGAGCCCGCCTATATAGAGGCGCTGGCCCAATCTATCGAACGCGCCTACGCAACAGCGGAAACGAAGCCCGAAAAACTGGTCTGTTCCTATCACGGTGTGCCCGAGCGTTACCTGCGCGAAGGCGACCCCTACCACTGTCAGTGCCAAAAAACGACGCGTCTGTTGAAAGAGCGGCTGGGTTGGGATGACATGCAGATTGTAACGACCTTCCAGTCGCGTTTCGGCCCCGAGGAATGGCTCAAGCCCTACACAGTTGAAGAAGTCGCGCGCCTTGCCGAAGAAGACGGCGTCAAAAACATCGCTGTCTGCGCGCCTGCCTTCTCTGCCGACTGCATCGAGACACTCGAAGAGATCAACGAAGAGATCAAGGAAAGCTTCGAAGAGGCTGGTGGCGAACATTTCACCTACATTCCCTGCCTCAACGATGATGCGGCACACATTGATGCGCTGACCGGCGTCATCGAAAAGAACCTCAAAGGCTGGCTTGACTAAGAGCAACTCACCCTTTTGCGGCGCACGGCTGATGGAAAATTCGGGTTCGCCTTATGAAAGTAACACTGACTGACAACGGTGCTACAGTTGATGCCCATGATCTCGGACCGCTTCTTGGGCTAGAGCCTGCAGAAGTGCCCGCAAAAATGCGTGCGGGCGAGATCACAAGCCAGTCGGAAGAAGGCAGGGATGCGGACGCAGGACGTACCCGCCTGACGTTTTGGTACGCTGGACAGCGGGTGCGCTTGATCTGTGATTCCTCTGGCACAGTCATCAAAACGACAAGAATCAGCCTTAACACCTAAATGAACGCGGCGTGAACACCGCAAGACGCCCGAGGCCGCAGCATCGCCCGAACCAATCGGTGATTGATGAATGGTTGTTAACAAAACATTGAAAACAGCCCGATTTCACGAGCAGGGCCACGACTTTTCTGCATGGTTGCCGCAAAGCTAACATATTTCCCTGCGATAAAAATCACGGTGAAAGTATCTTGTATGGATCGTTCCGTGTTGTCGGGGCGATGAGTGGTGAAAATGACAGCATTGACGCAGCCAATAGAAGAGGTGGATCAAGAAGTACGCAGCGAAGCGCTTCCTGATGGATCACCATTGTTGGGCGATCAGTTTACGATCGACAGGGCGCTCAGCAACGGCGGGTTCGGCATTACCTATCTTGCCAAGGACAACTACCTGGATCGGAATGTTGTCATTAAGGAATGCTATCCCGAAGTATTCTGTACGCGCCAAGGCCGCGATGTTCTTGTGCGTTCTGATCAGCACAAGGAAAAGTACCGCACAATCGTAAAGATGTTCATGCGCGAGGCACGAAGCATTGCGAAGATGCGCCACCCGAACATCGTTGGTGTGCACCGGATATTCGAGGACAATCAAACAGCCTATATGGTGCTTGATCTGATCCATGGCCGTGACCTGCTCAGCATCATCAATGACAAGCACGATCCCCTTCCACCCGACCAGATCAAGGAAATCCTGATCAAGGTCTTGGATGCGGTTGATCTGGTGCATCGTAACGATCTGCTGCACCGTGACATTTCGCCTGACAACATTCTTCTTGATAAATGGGGCAGTCCGTTCCTGATTGACTTCGGTGCAGCCCGCGAAGAGGCAAGCCGCGAAACACGCGCTGTGTCTTCCGTGTTGATCGTAAAGGACGGGTATTCACCTCAGGAATTCTATTTTGCCGGCGGCAAGCAGGGGCCAAGCAGTGACCTCTACGCTTTGGGGGCAACCTTCTACCATTTGATCAGCGGCGTTGCTCCGCCAAACAGCCAGACCCGAATGGCAGAATTTGCAGGCAACAATCCTGACCCTTGCGAACCGCTTGTCGGCCGTTTCCCGGAATACGATCAGGCATTCCTTGCCGCCATCGACAAGGCAATGCAGATTTTGCCCAAGGCACGCCTGCAATCTGCCAGCGAATGGCTGAATATCATCAACAAGGAAGGCGAGCGCGTGAAGCCGCTCAAGGTGTCTTCGCGGTTCGATCTTAACAAGACGCTCACACGATTGGTGTCCGAAACAAATGAATATGTTTTGAACTCGGAACCACGGGAGCCGAAAGAGGCCCCTTTGACCCTCAAGTCTGTCGAGCCGAAAATCTCTTCAGCGCCGCGCTGGGCAGAGGAGTTCAACGAGGAAACCACCGAAACCCTAGAAGAGCGGCGCGCTGTCGAAAAAACCGTTGCTGAACTTGCCGCCCGCAAAGCCGAGAGGGAAGCGGCCGAGCGACGCAGAAAGCAATGGTGGCGCCTTGGGTTCCTGCACAATTCAAAAAGCCGGGGGCTTTCCTGATCACCAACAAAAGGGGCGCATCACAGATGCGCCCTTTGCTTATCCATCCGGAAAATCGTCAAATCAGCAGAACCTGCGTTCCAACCCGCGTCAGTTCGTAAAGCTCGGCGATTTGCTCGTTATAAAGTCCAATGCATCCATTTGACGACCGCCGCCCGATTTTGCGTGTGTCATGCGTCCCATGGATGCGGTAATACTGCCATGAAAGATACAGCGCATGGGTTCCGAGAGGATTATCCGGGCCGGGCCCGATGAAATCAGGCCACTCTGGATTGCGGATTTTCATCGATGGCGTTGGCGCCCAGCTCGGCCCCTCGACCTTGCGCGTAATCGATGTGCGCCCTGTTCTTGTCAGCTCTTCTGAAAGCGGCACACTGGTTGGGAAAAGCTTGTAAACCGATTGATCCTCGGACCAGAAATGCAACGCGCGCGATTCAATATCGACCAGGATTGCGCCGTTGTTCAGGTTGCTGAAGTAGGGCTGCCAATCCAACGAGCGGAAGCTGGCGATATTTCTTTTCACGCCAATCGAGATGTCATCTTCAATCTCGGTGCTGTTCGCAGTCTGCGCAACAGCGCCTGTCCCGACCATCGCTGCCGAAGCGGCCAAGAATCCGCGGCGCGTCAGTGTATTGGTCATGATGATCCCCCTCAAAGGAACAATTCTTCTTATTGCCGATACATAATGTGTCTGGCAACGCGCCGCAATTCAAACAAATGTCATTCGTAGGCTTGAGAACGCAAGTGTGTTTGAAGTGTCGCCTTATACCCGCTAAAGAACGGAAAACACGACAAAGGCAGGTGGTGCGATGTTGCGACGCGAAATGATTCTGGGGCTGGCGGCAGTCAGTCTTGCGGCCTGTGATACCGCGACAAACCGTCCGCTTGGCCCTGATGGGCTCCCGCTTCCTGCAGCATATGTCATACGCCCCGGCGATGAAGCCGCAGTCCAGTTCCGAATGCTTGATAGCGTCAATGCGCTGCGTCAGACGGCCGGTGTACAACCGGTCGAGCTTGATGCACGTCTGAACGCCGCTGCGGCTACTCATTCGCGTGATATGGCCGTTCAAAACCGCCCATGGCTTTTTGGTTCTGACGGGTCCAGCCCACTTGAGCGCGCACGCCGCGTCGGTTTTCCCGGCCGGTTGCTCGGTGAAAACATCTCAGAGTCATTTGAATCAGAGATACAGACACTGGCCGCCTGGATGGCACAAGAGAACACCCGTGCCGTGATCTTGGACCCAAAGGCACGCTACATGGGCTTTGCATGGTATCAGGAAGACAATGCAAAGCTTTGGTGGACCTTGAATATGGGCAGCGACCCCGCAGTCAGCCAACCCATGGCCGGTTTCAGCTTTTAGGCAAAGATGTAGATCAGTGTTCCGGTGTCGATCATCGGATAGATCTCGTCCATTTCGTCGTTCGTGACGGCAATACAGCCCCATGTCCAATCCGGCTTGCCGATCCACTTGTTTGGTGTCCCGTGGATGAAGATATCGCCCCCCGGATCAACGCCGTTGGCTCGCGCATAGGCAACATCATTCGCGTTCGGGTATGAAATTCCAAGCGAAAGGTGGAAGCGGCTGTTCGGGTTCCGCCGGTCGATGCGATAACCGCCTTCCGGTGTCCGCCCGTCACCTTCACGGGTCTTGTGACCCGTGGGCGCAAATCCAAGATCAATGCGATAGGACTTGAGTATGCTGCGATTGTGCCAAAGCTGCATTTCGCGGCGCTCTTTCAGCACCTGAATACGCGTGACTTCGGGGCCGCGATACGCAGGGACCTGCCCCGTACATCCGGCCAGTCCGAATGCGGCTGTACCCGCTATCATAGAACGTCGTGAAATCATTTTTCTGCCCATCTTTACGGTCTGCGCCGTTTTCTTCCAGCTACACCAAACCAACCGGTCAGAAAAGAGAGTTTCGCACGATTGCAGTTACTTGCGCGTGAAAGCTGCAACAACTTCAACATGAGCCGACCAGCGGAACTGATCGACAACCTGCACCCATGGCATTGCAAAGCCTGCATCCACCAACGTGCGGGCATCCCGGGCGAAGGTGACAGGATTGCAGGAAACCATTGCGATTGTATCTATTCCGGATTCTGCCAGCGTGGCGATCTGCGCCTCGGCCCCTGCGCGCGGCGGATCGATCACTGCCGCATCGAAATAGCGCAATTCATCTGCCTCGAGCGGACGACGGAACAGATCTCGTGTCTCTGTCGTAACGCGCCGCAACTGGTATCCTTCGCGCCAGCCGCGATCAAGCGCATCCAGCATCGGTGCCTCACCCTCAACCGCGTGCATCTCGGCCCGCTTGGCCAGAGGCAGTGTGAAGGTGCCACAGCCGGCGAAAAGGTCAACGATACGCGTCGCTTTGCCAGTGATCTCTTCAACCGCGGACAGAAGCGCCGCCTCTCCATGTTTCGTAGCCTGCAAGAACGCGCCGGGCGGCGGCACGACATGCGTACCGCCAAAGTCCTGTACAGGGGGGCTGATCGTGACAACCGGTTCATCGTTCCAGACCAAACGCGATAGGCCAAACTGGTTGGCCAATGCGGCCAGTTCCACCCGCAACTGCGGCGTCAGGTCCTTGTCTGTGGCAACCAGAACATCGGGCCCCGCGCTTGCCTCGGTCACGGTCAGATCGATTTCACCCTTGCGCGAACAGGCCAGCAGGGTCAGCGCCTCGAGCGCGGGAAAGCTTGCGATCAATGCAGCCGTCAGCAACTGACAATCAGGTACCTGCACCAATGTGTCAGATGCCCGCGTATGGAACCCGACCATCGTCCCTTTCTTGGTGCGACGCCCCGACAGCTTGGCCCGTCTGCGGGATTGCCGCGGCGAAGTGATAATATCGCGGAAATCAGTGTCTAACCCGCGGGCATGGACCGCTTTCTCGACAATATCCCGCTTCCAATCGGCCACGAAAGTATCGGTGGCATGCTGCATTGCGCAGCCGCCGCAGGACTTGAAATGGCGACACGGTGCGGCAACCCGATCGACCGAAGGTGTGACAATACGCATGGTACCGTCCTGCGCGACATCTACTTCTTCACCCGGCAGAACACGCGGCAAAAGGGACTGGCCGTCAGAGGCCCGCCCCATCCCGAGATGGGTCAAACTTTCAATCGTCAGCATCTATTCCGCCGCATCTTTCACATTTATGAACCCACCCGACTGGCGGTTCCAGTACCGCGCATAGAGCCCGCCTTGGGCCAGTAGCGCATCATGGGTTCCTTCTTCGACAATGCGGCCTGCGTCAAGCACGACGATCCGGTCCATCCGCGCCAGAGTTGACAGGCGATGTGCGATGGCGATCACCGTTTTTCCGTCCATAATAGACACTAATGCACCTTGAATCGATGCTTCCACTTCGGAATCGAGCGCGCTGGTCGCCTCGTCCAACACCAGTATTGGTGCATCTTTGAGAATGGCGCGCGCGATCGCGATGCGCTGACGCTGTCCACCCGACAGCTTGACGCCGCGTTCACCCAAATGTGCGTCGTATCCGGTTCGGCCCTTGTGGTCTTTAAGAGAGAGAATGAACTCATGTGCTTCCGCCTGTCGCGCGGCGGCTTCGATTTCAGCCTGAGTCGCGTTCGGCTTGCCGTATCTGATATTGTCCCGCGCAGAACGATTGAACATCGCCGTTTCCTGCGTGACCATCGCAATCTGGCGGCGCAGGCTTTCCTGCGTCACATCGCGCACATCGACGCCGTCGATCATCACCTTGCCCGCCTCGGCATCGTAAAGCCGCAGAAGCAAAGCCACCAAGGTTGATTTTCCCGCACCGGATGCCCCGACAAGGCCCAGTTTTTCACCGGGCTGCACATTGAGGGATACCCCATCCAGACCACCAGGCCCGCCACCATAGCTGAACGACACGTCTTTCAGCGTGATGGACCCATGTTTGGCGGCCAGATCTTCGGCATCATGGGCGTCAGTCAGGGTATGTGCCGGGCTGAGCGTATGCATCGCATCCTCGACCTCGCCCACATTCGCATACATGCCCATCAGCGTGAAACTGACCCAACCGGTCATCTGCGACAGGCGCAACGAAATGGCACCGGCTGCCGCAATATCCCCGGCAGAGGCCGCACCTGTCGACCAGAAATAGAGCGTCATGCCCACTAGGATCACCGGCAACAGCCCACCCAGCGCCATCAGCCAGAACCGGAACGCAGCGGACAGCCAGCCATAACGCACGGCGGTGCCCCAATAGTTTTCCATGGCATCAATGGCGGCGCGGTCTTCGTGATCATCATGAGCAAAAAGCTTGACCGTCTTGATGTTCGTGATCGTATCCACGACCTGCCCTGTCACCATCGCCCGCGTCGCGGCCCGCGCCTTGGACCGTTCCCTGATACGCGGCATGAAAAAGCGGATCATCCCGATATAGGACAAGGCCCAAAGCGCCAGCAGTGCCGCAGACCGGGCATCAATGGTGAAGAGCAGAATCACCGACCCGATCAAAGACGCCAATGCAAAGGCGACCGTATGAATCATATCGACAATCAGGTCCGTCGTCGCACGGGCCGCCTGCATCTGTTTCTGTGCGATGCGACCCGCGAAATCATCATCAAAGAAAGTGACAGACTGACCCAGCGAGTGACGATGCAGCCGCGACAGGATCAGATTGCCCAATGACGGCCCTACGACAACGGCCTGCATGACTCCGGAAATACCAAGAATGATCGGTCGCAAGACAAGGAAAAATGCTGTCACCCCGATCAACAAAAGCAGGTTGTCGGTAAAGTAAGTCTCGCCACTCGTGGTTAGCGTTGCATCGATCACCCAGCCCAGCATCAGGGCTGTCGCAACCTCTAGCGTACCAGCAAAAGCAGACACTAACCCAGCCAAAAGGGTCACTTTTGTGCTACCCTTCAGACACCATCGCAGGAACGCCAACAGTGTCTGTGGCGGCGGCCCATCGGCGGGCTCAAAAGGGTCGATCCAGCGTTCCGGTGTCATTCAGCTACCTGTCCGCTCTGGCCCAGAAAGCCCCCAGATTGGCGCGCCCAGAACCGTGCGTATTGTCCATTCGCCGCCAGCAAAGCATCGTGAGAGCCGTCTTCAATGATGCGGCCCTGATCCATCACGATAATCCGGTCCAGTTGTGCAATCGTCGATAGGCGGTGCGCAATCGCGATGACAGTTTTCCCTTCCATCATCCCGTAAAGCGTCTGCTGAATTGCGGCTTCGACCTCACTATCTAGGGCGCTGGTTGCTTCATCCAAGAGCAAGATCGGCGCATCCTTCAGAATGACGCGGGCAAGGCTGATCCGCTGGCGTTGTCCGCCCGACAACTTGACCCCGCGTTCTCCCACCCGTGCGTCATAACCGGTGTTGCCCTCGTTGTCTTCAAGCCCGAGAATGAAGTCATGTGCCTCGGCCTTTTGCGCGGCAGCGATCATTTGCTCTTCCGTGGCATCAGGATTGCCGTAAAGGATGTTTTCTCGGACCGAACGGTGCAGCAAGGCGCTGTCCTGCTGGACCATACCAATAGCGCTGCGCAAGCTGTCTTGCGTCGCATGGCTGATATCTTGCCCGTCGATACGGATCGTACCCGTCTCGGCATCATAGAACCGCAAGAGTAGCTTCACGAGCGTTGATTTTCCCGCCCCCGATTGCCCGACAAGGCCCACCTTTTCACCCGGCGCTATGTCGAGGTTGATGCGGTTCAAACCACCTGCCTCTTTGCCATAATGGTGCGACAGATCACATATCTGAACCCGCCCTTCGGTCACGACCAGCGGGCCTGCATCAGGCCGGTCCAAGAGGGTGACGGGCTGCGCAATGGTTTGCATGCCCTCGGCGACCACACCTAATTGGCGAAAGAAATTGGTGATGGCCCACATGATCCAGCCAGACATTGCGTTCAGGCGAAGTGTCAGCGATGTCGCCACGGCCACAAGCCCAACCGAGGCCACGCCTTGCATCCACAGCCAGATTGCCCAACCGACGACCCCAACAATCAACACACCATTCAGGATCATCAACCCCGCATCCATGATGGTATAAAGGCGCATCTCGATCTGGAATGTACGGCGCGCTTCTTCAATCGCTTCTTTGGCGTAGTCAATCTCGCGGTCATGGTGCGCAAACATTTTGACCGAGTGGATGTTGGTGTAGCTATCAACAACACGGCCTGTCACAGCGCTGCGCGCATTCGATGCGGCTTCTGATGCAGGGCCGATCCGGGTGACGACCCAGCGCAAAAGCCACAGATACGGCACGATCCACAGCATCAGCGGGAACAAAAGGCGCAAGTCTGCTTGCCCGAGCAGAACAGCCGCAGCCACAAGATAGGCAATCGCAAAAGTGATCGCGTCAAAAAGTTGGAAAATCACCTCGCCCGCCGCCGGAGGTGTCTGCATAATCCGGTTTGCGATACGTCCGGCGAAATCGTCCTCAAACCAGCCGACTGACTGGCGCAAGACATGCTTATGTGCCCGCCAACGCACCAGCGTGCCAAAATTTGGCAGGATGCTGTTATTCAGTAACATGACCTGCGCGACATGCACCGCTGGGCGCAAAGTCAGGATAAAGATGGCGACCAGAATGAACTCCAGCCCGCTTTGCGCCCAGACCTCGGCCGGGGTACCCGCAGCAAGAATATCGACCAAGCGGCCCAGATAGGCCATGAGCCACACTTCGATGATGGCAATGATGACCGATGCGACACCCGTGATCCAGAATACCCGCATGAACGGTTCTGCGTAAGCACGCAGAAACGGGTAAAGCCGCTTGGGCGGCGTGTCGCTCTCCTTGTAGGTTACATAGGGATCGACAAGACCTTCGAACCAACGAAACATGGGTCTGCCTTTCGGGGTTAGATGTTCGCTATAACAAAGCTTCGATCAGAGAAAAAGCAGCGCCGAAAAGCCGACCAATGCAAGCGCCATAATGCGCATGAACATCCGCCATGCGGCCGCGTTTGTCAGAAGATAGGACAACAAGCTGCCTGCAACCGCCCAAAAGGTGCACACCCCAAGGTTTATCGTTGAAAACGCACCGGCCAGCGTTGTCGCCTGCTGTACCGGGGCAAGTGTCGCGACATAAGCGGTCGCACTCAATGCAACCGCCCACACCTTGGGATTGACCCACTGGAAGAGGACAGCTTCGACAAAGGTGAAAGGCCTGTCCGATTCTCGTTTTCTCGCCGGATCCGCACGCCACAGATTGTAGGCCATCCAAAGGATCCAGAGGCTTGCGATGATCTTCAGCACCAGACCCAGCGCCGGTTGCGCCGTGACCAACGCACCAATCCCGATCCCTGTCACCGCTGCAATCACACCAACACCCAGGGCCACCCCGATGATATGCGGTATGGTACGCTGAAACCCGAACCGCGCACCGGACGCAGTAATCAAGATCACATTCGGACCGGGTGAAAAAAGACCAAAAAACACAAAACCAAAAAGGGGAAGGAATTCAATCAAGCAGGTCGGCCTTCGTCAAAGTGAATCCCGAGTTTATCCACCGCTGCTCTGCCTCTTTCAAGGCCTTGCCAAGCGCCGCGCCGCTGAAGTCCGGCATGAGGTCTGCGGCCGTAAGAGGGCAAACCTGCTTTGCTGCATCCCTGATTGATATCAGCGATGCCTTGTCCACGGTTTGTCCAAGCGATGCACATTGGACCAATAAGGCATCGCGCCCAACACCGGCCCCATACCGATAGCTTGCTTCAGTCGGGGTCAGCCCTGAGTTGATACGGGCAAGATCGCGCATCTGCGCCTTGGAAAGCCGCAATGCATCTTCCGGGAAACCGCCAATAACAGCAAGCCGTCGCAAAGGGTCGGCTGCGATATCAAGCGACTTTTCAAGGTGGACAAGCACAGCAAGACAACCCACCTCGGCACCGGGCAGAACTTGGGACAAAGCACCTGTGGAGGCCATAGCCGCCAATGCCGGCGCGGGGTCCGGTGCCGCCAGCAATTTCAACAGCTCCGCCGTGACGCGCTCAACCGATAGTGCGCGCAGCCCGTCGACATTTGATGCACATGCAGCCAGCCCGTCCCTGTCAGGCCCATCGCTGGGATCACCATACCACGCATAGAACCGGAAAAACCGCAGGATACGCAGGTAATCTTCTTTGATCCGGTCGTCTGGGTCTTCGATAAAGCGGATGCGCCGCGCCTGCAGGTCAGGCAGCCCGCCCAGCGGATCAGCGACCGCTCCATCCGCCCCGGCATAAAGCGCATTCATCGTGAAATCGCGGCGGCGGGCGTCATCTGTCATATTGTCGGAATAGGCGACAGTGGCGCGGCGGCCATCGGTGGCGACGTCGTGGCGAAAGGTCGTGATCTCGAACGGGATATCATCCGCAACCAGCGTCACAGTGCCGTGGTCAATGCCTGTCGGTACCGCCTTGATCCCGGCTGCCTTGGCAAGGTCCATCACGGTTTCGGGCAACGCATCAGTCGCCAGATCAAGGTCAGCGACAGGTTCGCCCAGCAGTTCATTGCGCACACAGCCCCCGACGAACCACGCCTGATAGCCGGCATCGGTCAGCAAGCGGCACACCGCCTGCGATGCATCGGCACGCAGCCACTCTGCGGTGATCTGTGTCATGCCATCCGCTCGGCAAAGGCGCGCAGGATGCGCGCGGTGGCGCCCCAGATATAGTAGGGACCAAAAGGTACAGTGTAGTAAAGCCTGCGACGGCCTTGCCAGCGGCGCCCTTCAATCAAATAGTTCGCACTGTTCATAAGGTGCGCCAGTGGCACTTCGAAGACCTCACTGACCTCGCCCGCCTCGGGAACAGGATCATAACGACCTTGAATCAAAGCAAGAACAGGCGTCACCTGATATCCGGTCACGGTCTGGTGTGGGGGGAGATGGCCAAGTACATTCACGATTTGTGGAGGCAGGCCGATTTCTTCGTGCGCCTCCCGCAAGGCTGCATCAGTCAAAGACGCGTCTGTGGGGTCTTGCTTGCCGCCGGGAAAAGCAATCTGTCCCGGATGGTGTTTCAGACGGGCAGAGCGTTTTGTAAGAATAACCGTCTTTGACTCAGCCCGTATCCCAACCAGAACAGCGGCAGGTGTAAGCTGGCAATCGGGCACTTTGACATCCGCATTCAGATCGAAATCGGAAGACGCGCCGCCCGGTCTGGACAACGCGTCTTCCAGTTTCTGACGCAGATCAGGCACTGCCATCCTTGGCCTCGAACCCAAGCGTGTCGGGTTCAAACACATAATGCGAACCACAGAACCGGCAGTCAGCTGTCACGGTGCCTTCCTCTGTCACCATCGTGCCGATTTCCTTGGCCGAATAGATAGAGAGGCTTTGGCGTACTTTGTCTTCCGAGCAGCTACAGCCGAATTTTACCTGCTGTGCATCATAGACCCGAGGCTGCTCCTCATGGAAAAGCCGCACAAGCAAGTCCGTCGGTGCGACAGTCGGGCCAATCAGTTCGATCTCGTCCACTGTATCCAACAGCAGATTGGCACGGCCCCAGTTTTCACTTTCATCCGCGTCAAGAATATCGGTCGCATCCAGCAAGCCTTCTTCCCCGGAACCACCTTCGCCGGTCACATGCGGCGAGGCTTTGGGCATATGCTGCAACATCACACCGCCTGCACGCCAATGGGCACCCTGGCCCGGCATTTGCGATTGGCCATAGGTCAGCTGGAACCGTGTCGGCAATTGTTCCGACTGGGCAAAATAGGTCTCTGCACAGGCAGAAAGCGATCCCCCCGCGATGGGCGTGATTCCCTGATAGGGGGCCATGTCCTTGCCTTGGTCGATCAGGATTGCGAAGTAACCGTTTCCCAGCTGGCTGAAAGGTTCAGCACCATGATCAAGGGTCTCATCATCATAAGACGCATAGGCACGGATGCGCGCTGGCTGGCCATCGTCGGTCGGGCCGTAATAATCCGTCGCAATCAGGCGCGCCGGCCCAGAGCCGCGGACCTGCAAGGACAACTTCCAGCGCAACTTGATCGTCTGGCCGATCAATGCGGTCAGCAATGCCATCTCTGCCACAAGACCTTCGATCATGGGCGGGTAGTTGTGCTGCTTCAGAACCTGTTCCAACACACCATCAAGCCGCGCCACCCGGCCACGGATGTCGGAGGCATCGAGTTGAAACGGCAGGACGGTGTCGTCCCAGGCGATTTGGTTGCCGAGGGTCATAGTCTTTCCTAACAAGTCTAGGGGTGGCATACCGCGCCTATATAGGTGGGGCAAGGCAAGGTCCAAGGGGGAAGCTATGATCAGACGGTATGGCGCGGTGCCGCAAAGCGGGCAGCGATACAAACATCGCGCCGGTGTCTATGCAATTTTGCCGCTGGATGGAAAGCTGTTGCTGACTTATCAGGGCGACCCGCATTTCGAGATACAACTGCCCGGTGGCGGGATTGATCCGGGCGAACATCCGCTGAATGCACTGCACCGCGAGGTTTTCGAAGAAACCGGATGGCGGATTGCCATGCCACGCAAGCTCGGGACGTTCCGGCGGTTCACCTTCATGCCGGAATACGACATGTGGGCGGAAAAGCTATGCCATATCTATCTGGCACGGCCCGTGCGGCCACATGGCCCTCCGACAGAGCCGGGACATCTGGCGCTCTGGCTGGCGCCACAGGTCGCTGTCAGAGAGCTCTACAACGACGGCGATGCAGATTTTGTTGCAAGTGTCATGTGAGCAGGCAGCGGCGCAAAAAGAGGGTGTTTGCCCCCGCCGCTTTGCGCCTACGCCGGGATATTTGGGCCATCAATAGACGTGGCGGCAGGGCTTCTTGCCCCTCTTGGGAAAAACCTTTATCGCGCGGGTCAGCACATATTGACGAAAAGGCGCATTCGCATGACCGCTCCGAAGAAAGTTGTTCTGGCCTATTCCGGTGGCCTTGATACCTCGA
>CAZTKF010000036.1:0-26328 GCA_964614205.1 uncultured Loktanella sp.
AAAATGGTCGGGGCGGAGAGATTCGAACTCCCGACCCTCTGTTCCCAAAACAGATGCGCTACCAGGCTGCGCTACGCCCCGGACCATGGCCGTTCTTTAGCCCCACCAAACTGATTTGAAAAGCCCTAACTGTCAGTCTTTTCGCCACAAGGCAAAATTGCGTCGGGTCCAAAGCTGGGATGCTGCATCACAGCCCCCTCTTGCAGGCCCAACCGCGCCGACAGGCCGCCATTGATCTCCAGCACCATCTGCACACCCGCGCCGCCCGGGATCGGGGTCAGGTCACCGGGAACGGCATTTTCATGGATTCGCAGGATTTCCCCGTCAGGCCCTGCAAAAATCATATCAAGGGGAATCAGCGTATTCTTCATCCAGAAGCTGACACTCTGCGGCCTCTCGTAGACAAAGAGCATCCCTGCGAGCGTCGCCATCTCTTCGACAAACATCAGCCCCTGCGCCCGCTCTTGCGGGTCATCCGCAACCTCGACCGTAAACGTCGCCTGCCCGAAGTCACCGACAATTGTCACTTTGTCATCGGCACAAACGGCCCAAAGCGGTTGGGCCCAAAGCACCGCGCCGCAGGCAAGTGAAGCCAGCCTCACTTGGCCGCAGCCTCCCAGCCGATCACTTCGATTGCCATGCGCCCGCGTTCGCCATCAACCATGCGCAGGCCAATCGCCTCGCCGGATTGCAGGTCGGACAGCCCCGAACGGCGCAAGACCTCGACATGCACAAAGACATCTTCATTGTTGCCAAAGACATTGGCAAACCCGAACCCCTTGGCCTTGTCGAACCACTTCACGCGTGCGGGCTCAACCGGCCTGCTGGCGATATCTTCTGCCGAATACTCCACCATATCGCGCAGCGGCAGACCTTCTTCGGCATCGGGCGGCGTAATGGACAACACTTCGGTGGCCTGCAAGCCGCGCTGCGTGTCCTGCACCATGATCACGATCGTAGAGCCGTCAACCACGGACCCCTGACCAAAATTGCGTAAGACGTTGGCATGTAACAAGATATCAGGCCCGCCCTCCTCAGAGATCACAAACCCGAACCCCTTGGAGGGATCAAACCATTTTACCTGTCCAAGCACCTGACGTTGTGTACCGGCGTCGTGCGTTTCCATCTTGTCTTCCTTTTGAACAGCGGCATCTTCCGTGTCGCTGTCCATTGTTGTCTCATCGCCAGATCTTGATTGCAGTACCATCTGTCTCTCCCACTAGCGTCTTGTCCCGAAATGCTAGGGTGAGAGACGGGTTATCTCCCAATCATGATCAATTCTCTTGCGCGACCACCGAAACCGGTCGTGCAAACGGAATGCGCCATCGGACCAAAACTCGATCTCCAGAGGCACAATCCGGAAACCGCCCCAAAAAGGGGGCCGCTCGGGGTCCGCACCTTTTTGTACTGTTACTTTCGCTACATCAGCCATCAACGCCGCACGCGACGCCAAAGGCCGTGATTGTTGCGATGCCCACGCCCCGATCCTGCTCTTGAGAGAACGGGACTTATAATAGGCGTCTGCAACCGGACCATCCTCTTTCGAGGCCAATCCCCGCACCCGTATCTGCCTGGCGAGTGATTTCCAATGCAAAACGAACGCGGCCTTGCCAGATTGAGCGATTTCCTGCCCTTTCTGGCTCTCGTAATTCGTATAAAAGACGAACGCGTCCAGCTCGATCTCCTTGAGAAGCACCATCCGTACATTCGGCATGCCATCTTGATCAACCGATGAAAGCGCGATCGCATTGGGGTCGTTAGGCTCAGTCTCGCCCGCAGCATCCAGCCATTGCTTCGCAATAACAAACGGGTCAGAACCCGCAAAAATACCGCCACGGTCAGACATGTCTGATCCCTAAACAAAAACCCCCACAGACAGGCTAAGTGCAATTGTACACAGTGGCAAGCTTTTTGCGCCATTGTTCAGATACTTGCTGCAAAGCAAGCAATCGCCTAAACGGTGAACAGAGCCTTGGGCAAACAACAAAGGAAGACAAGCGATGACAACTGATCTGATGAAGGGCAAACGCGGCCTCATCATGGGGCTGGCCAACGACAAGTCCATCGCATGGGGGATTGCCAAAGCCTGCGCTGATGCTGGCGCAGAACTCGCATTCTCCTACCAGGGCGAGGCGCTGAAAAAGCGGGTCGATCCGCTCGCAGAATCGGTCGGTTCTGACATCGTCCTGCCATGCGATGTGGGGGACGAGGCGTCGATCGACGCGCTTTTCTCTGCACTGGAAGAGCGTTGGGGCAAGTTGGACTTCATCGTGCATGCTATTGGTTTTTCAGACAAAGGTGAACTTCGGGGCCGCTATGTGGACACCACGCGCGGCAACTTTCTGACCTCGATGGATATCTCGGTCTATTCGTTCACCGCCGTTGTGCAGCGGGCCGAAAAGATGATGAAGGATGGCGGCTCCTGCCTTACGCTCACCTACTACGGTGCCGAAAAGGTGATGCCGCACTACAACGTCATGGGCGTTGCCAAGGCAGCTCTCGAAGCCTCCGTGCGCTATCTTGCCGAAGACCTCGGCAAAGACAACATCCGCGTGAACGCCATCAGCGCGGGCACGATCAAGACACTCGCCGCCTCCGGCATTGGTGATTTCCGACTGATCATGAAATGGAACGAATATAACTCGCCATTGCGCCGCACCGTGACGCAGGAAGAAGTGGGAAAATCCGCGCTCTATCTGCTGTCTGATCTTGGCAGTGCCGTAACAGGCGAGGTATTGCACGTCGACGCGGGTTACCACGTTGTCGGTATGAAAGCCGTCGATGCCCCAGATATCACGAAAGAATAGGATCCCAAGCCCATGACCGATCGCCTGCCCCACGAGAAAGGGTTCCATATCAGTTGGGACCAGATCCACCGCGACAGCCGCGCTCTGGCGTGGCGGCTTGACGGGCACGGACCCGACAATGGTGCTTGGAAAGCCGTGGTTGCCATCACCCGCGGCGGGATGGCCCCCGCCATGATTGCAGCCCGCGAACTGGATATCCGCACAGTCGATACCATCAGCGTCAAGAGTTATGACCATCAGGACCAGTCCGAGGCCAAAGTGCTCAAGGCACCGGATGCCGCCCTGATGGGCGACGGCACCGGGATCCTGATTATCGACGATCTGGTCGACAGCGGCAAAACGCTCGAACTGGTGCGGGCGCTCTATCCCAAAGCCCACTTTGCCACAGTCTATGCCAAGCCTAAGGGCCGCCCGCAGGTCGATACATTTATCACCGAAGTCAGTCAGGACACGTGGATTTTCTTTCCGTGGGACATGGCCCTGCAATATGTCGAGCCATACCGCGGCAAGGACTGATCCGCCCTTCTCATGTTCGCAAATACTTCCGCCGGAGGCATAAAAGTCCCGCCGGAGGCCACCCGTATCATCGTGCGGCGCAGCCGCTCTTCTTGGATAAAGCTATGAGCCAGTCGCGCACCGCAGCCACTTTCGCACCGCCCGTGATGGAGGCCCGTCGCTGGCTGGAAGGCGTCACCCAGCCAGCCGACCGCCCGTTGCTGAACGTCAGTCAGGCCGCGCCGGTTGATCCGCCCCCTGCACCTTTGCGCGAAGCAATGGCGCAGATCGTCATGACCGACCCCGAGGCGCATCTTTACGGCCCCGTTCTGGGTCTACCGGAATTGCGCGCGGAAGTCGCAACGCAGTGGACCGCCAGCTATGGCGGCCAAGTGACCCCAGATCAGGTCGCGATCACATCAGGCTGCAATCAGGCCTTTGCGGCAGCAATCGCGACGCTTTGCAGCGAAGGCGACGAGGTGATCATCCCTGTCCCCTATTATTTCAACCACCGCATGTGGCTGGACATGTCAGGTGTCACGACCGTGCCGTTGGTGGCGGGGGATGGCATGGTCCCCGATGCCGCCAAAGCAGCGGGATTGATCACTCCGAAAACACGGGCGATCGCCTTGGTCAGCCCCAACAACCCTTGCGGCGTTGAATACCCGGCCGAGACGTTGCGCGCATTTCGCGATCTTGCGCGCGCCCGCGGCATTGCCCTGATCGTCGATGAAACCTACCGTGACTTTGACAGTCGCAGCGGCGCCCCGCACGATCTTTTCGCTGATCCGCAATGGGACGACACACTGATCCAGCTTTATTCCTTTTCAAAGGCCTACCGCCTGACCGGACACAGGGTCGGTACGGTTGTTGCAGGAGCGGCACGTTTGGCCGAAATCGAAAAATTCCTCGACACGGTCACCATCTGCCCCAACCAGTTGGGCCAGAGGGCTGCGCTCTGGGGGATGCAGAACCTTGCTGAATGGCTCGCCGCAGAGCGGCTCGAAATCCTCGATCGCCGCGCCGCGATTGAAGAAAACTTTCCCTTGCTTGCCGAGAAGGGCTGGGAACTGCTTGGATGCGGGGCCTACTTTGCCTATGTCAGGCACCCTTTTGAAATGTCATCTGCTGATCTGGCCCCGCTTCTTGTCAAAGAGGCCGGCGTGCTTTTGCTGCCCGGCACCATGTTCATGCCCGCCGATCTGCCCGGCGGAGAAAGCCAGTTGCGCATCGCATTTGCAAACATTGACCGCGCGGGTATCGGGACCCTTTTCAACAGGCTGTCATCGCTGGAACTCTAGCACTTGCACCCCCGGCCCGCCCTGCGTATTCAGACGCAAACCAGCGGGTGGAGCGGTCAGAAAATGGCAAAACAAAAGAAACCTCGTTACGGCGCTTGGATCATTGTCGGCGTCGTTCTTCTGGGTCTGGCCGGGTTCGGCAGCGGCGGGCTGAGCGGGAACATCCGCAATATCGGCACCGTGGGTGACAAGGACGTGACTATCGCCGCCTATCAGCGCGCATTGAACGAACAGATCCGCGGGCTTTCGGCGCAGTTCGGGCAGCAGATTTCCTTCCAGCAAGCGCAGTCGTTCGGGATTGATCGCATGGCGCTCAATCAGGTTGTTCTTCTGCGCACACTTGACAATGAAGCCAGCCAACTTGGCATCTCGGTCGGCGATGAACGTGTCTTGGAGCGTTTGCGTGCCATCCCGTCATTTCAGGGGGCCGGCGGCTTTAACCGCGAGACATACCGTTTGGCCTTGCAGCAGACAGGGCAATCCGCGGCCGAGTTTGAGACTGAAATCCGCGAGGAAACGGCACGAGGCCTGCTGCAGGGGGCCGTTGTCAGCGGAATTCCAACGCCTGACGCCTATGCCGATGCCTTGGTCCAGTACATCAGCGAAAACCGCAGCATCACTTGGGCCGTCGTCGATGCAGATGACCTGACCTCACCGGTGCCCGGCGCCACAGACGCTGCACAGCAGGAATATTACGATGCGCACCCCGATGAATTCACCCTGCCGGAAAGCCGTGACATCACTTATGTCTGGCTGACACCCACAATGATCCTCGACGATATGGTGGTTCCGGACGAGGCGGTCGAACGGCTCTACAATGAGCGGATCGCCGAGTACCAGCAGCCCGAGCGTCGCTTGGTCGAGCGGCTGGTCTATCTTGACCAATCCCGTGCCGCCGAGGCAATGGCCCGTCTTGAAGCGGGCGAAGCGACCTTTGAAGAACTGGTCGCAGAACGTGGCTTGAGCCTGACTGACATTGATCTGGGCGATGTCAGCCAGGAAGACTTGCGCGGTGCCGGTGAAGCCGTCTTTGCCGCTGAAACCGGCGCTGTCGTCGGGCCGATCAATTCGCCTCTCGGGCCTGCACTGTTCCGCATGAACGCGGTTCTGGCGGCACAGGAAACCCCTTTCGAGGATGCCGCGCCGGAGTTGCGCGAGGAATTGGCGGCCGATGCTGCGCGCCAGTTTATCAATGACAGCACCGACCAGATCATCGACCTGCTTGCCGGTGGTGCGACACTGGATGATCTTGCCGCTCGCACCGATATGGAACTTGGGACAATCAACTGGACACCCGACAACACCGAAGGCATTGCGGCCTATGATGCGTTCCGGCGCGAAGCTGGCGCTGTTGAAGAAGGCCAGTTCCCCGAAATCGTCGATCTGGCCGATGGCGGTATCTTTGCCCTGAGACTGGACGGGATCGTGCCACCCACCTTGCAGCCGTTGGACGACGTCCGCGATGCAGTGTCCGCTGCCTGGCAGGCTCAGGCCCGGCAAGCCGCCGTTATCGCCAAGGCAGAAGAGATTTCCGCCGACATCCTGCCATTGACAGGTCTTGACACACTTGGCCTTGAACCTTTGGTGGAAGAAAACCTGACCCGCCGGAGTTTTGTCGAGGGTACGCCACCGGACTTCAATGACCAGATCTTTGCGATGAATGTCGGCGACGTGCGCGTTATTGATGCCGTGGACCGTGCCCTGATCGTGCGGCTTGATGACATTGCAGCGCCCGATCTGTCCGACGAGAGCGTGATCGCACAGCGCGACGCGCTTGCCGAAACAGCGCGCGCAGGTATCTCGCAGGATATCTTTGATGCCTATGCGACATCGCTTCAGCAGCGCACCGAGACAAGTCTGAACCAGCAAACCATCAACGCGGTCAACGCGCAGTTCCAATAGGCAGACCAATGGCCCTTTTGCCCGACTACGACAGTTTCGCCCAAGGGTATGACAAGGGCGCCAATCAGGTGGTCTACACCCGTATTGCCGCTGATCTGGACACGCCCGTTTCGCTGATGCTGAAGCTTTCAGGCGCAGGCAAGAACGCGTTCATGCTGGAAAGCGTCACCGGCGGCGAAGTGCGCGGACGCTATTCCATCGTGGGGATGAACCCCGATCTGATCTGGGAATGTCGGGGCGCCACATCCCGCGTCAACCGCGCGGCGCGGTTCGACGATGCGGCGTTTGAAGCGATAGACGATGATCCGCTGACAGCGCTCCGCACCCTGCTTGCCGAATCGCGGATTGACCTGCCTGCTGACTTGCCCGCCGCCTCAGCCGGTCTTTTCGGCTATCTGGGCTATGACATGATCCGGCTGGTCGAACATCTGCCGGATGTGAACCCCGATCCGTTGGGTCTGCCCGACGCCATGATGCTGCGGCCATCGGTTGTGGCGGTGCTGGATGGGGTCAAGGGCGATGTGATTCTGGTGGCCCCTGCCTATGTCAATTCGGGTCTGTCCGCGCGCGCGGCCTATGCACAGGCCGCCGAGCGCGTCATGGATGCCCAACGCGCGCTGGAACGACCAATGCCTAGCGAGACACGCGCGCTGGCCGACCCTGCCCCAGTGGCACCGCCCGTGTCGAATTTTGCGCATGACGCCTATCTTGCGGCGGTCGAGAAGGCGAAGGAATACATCAAGGCAGGTGACATCTTTCAGGTTGTCCCTTCACAGCGCTGGACGCAGGATTTCCGCGAGCCCCCCTTCGCGCTTTACCGGTCCCTGCGCCGGACAAATCCCTCGCCCTTTATGTTCTTTTTCAATTTCGGCGGATTTCAGGTGATCGGGGCCAGCCCGGAAATTCTGGTGCGTGTCTTTGGCAACGAGGTGACGATCAGGCCGATCGCGGGCACCCGTCCGCGTGGCACAACGCCGGCCGAAGATAACGCGAATGAAGCTGATCTGATGGCCGACCAGAAGGAACTGGCCGAACATCTGATGCTGCTTGATCTGGGCCGCAACGACACCGGCAAGGTCAGCAAGATCGGGACTGTGCGCCCGACCGAGCAATTTATCGTCGAGCGCTATAGCCATGTCATGCATATTGTGTCGAATGTTGTGGGTGAACTGGCGGATGATCAGGATGCGCTGAGCGCCTTCTTTGCTGGGATGCCCGCCGGAACGGTCTCGGGCGCGCCCAAGGTGCGCGCAATGGAGATCATCGACGAGCTGGAGCCTGAGAAACGCGGGGTTTATGGCGGCGGTTGCGGATATTTCAGCGCCAATGGCGATATGGATATGTGTATCGCGCTGCGCACGGCCGTTTTGAAGGATGAGAAACTGTATATTCAGGCCGGTGGCGGCGTTGTCTATGACAGCGATCCCGAGGCCGAATATCAGGAAACCGTTCACAAATCGAACGCCATCCGCAAGGCAGCAGCCGACGCGACCATGTTCCGCGGCAGCGGGAACTGAAGATTTTTAGCTAAAAATCTTCGCATCCCAACAATTTTCGCCGAAAATTGTTAGCTCCTAGCCAGCAGGGAGCAAGACTGCAGAAACCGGTACAATTGCTAATGTGTCTTGGTCAGTCCCGGCGGCCCAGTCGCGCAATGCCTCCAACGTGTCCGGTCTGACACGCCCCAGCAGGACCGCCTCACCTGTCTGTCGCGCACGGAATGCGGCTTGGTCCAGAGCCCGCGCGATAGCGCGCAGGTCTTCGCCTTCGCCGTCAATGTCACGCAGAATAGTCGCCGCCGGCACGCCAGCCTGATCGGCCGTGCGCACCGCGTTGCCTAATCCGCGCTGTACGGTGACAAACCCGTATCCGTCCGCGGCAAGAATTTCCATGACTTGGGCCATGACGCCACGGTCCTGCATCGCGTCAGTGCCGTCAGAAAACAGCATTGCGACCTCGGGCACGGATCTACGGGCAACTTCGAAAGCGACTTCGACATCCGTCGGCCGCGCACCCTCCGGCAACCTTGTCTGCATCGCCACTTCGATGCCAGCCGCGCGATAGGCCGCTGCCCGTTCAGTCGATGCAGAGGCCAAGGCGTCCAATGCGACCGTCGGCACAAAACCCAGAGTTGATACCGCGTTCACGGGATCAGGCAAGCTGCCGTCGTCGATCAGGACGATGGATATTCTTGCCGGTGCGCCGCTGTCGTCGTAGGCCGCTGCGTATCTCAAGAGCGCAGGCGCGTCATCGGGGATCACATCTGCGACAGGTGTGTCAGTGTCCGCCGTGTCCGGGTCCTCGGGGGTTGCACCGGGTCGGTTGATCCGAACGGCGGTGTTCGTCTGAGGCAAGGCTTCGGCGATTGTGACTTGATCGTCGTTTTCTTGCGCAGTCACTTCTTCCGCAGGGGGGGCTGGCGCGGCCTCTTCTGCCGGATCATCGACCACCACGTCCGCGGTCTCGACCACAGTCGATGCTGTTTCCTGACCGGCCTCCGCGGCTGGGATTTCCGGCGCAGCGGGGGCGTCCGCCGTGACCCCTTCGGCCAACCCAGATCGAGCATTCTCTGCTGAGATGTTGCCGGCCGGCGCGTCTTCTTCATCTGGCGGCGCGACAGACAAGGCGGCGGCAGACGCGGTGCCCACTTCCGGCGCATCACCATTGGAGGTCGGCGCAATCAGCGTCGTTTCGGCACGCGGAGCTGCGAGTTCATCTTCGGTGCCGGAAAGAGCCGGCTCTGGTGTTGTTTCCGGGGTCTCGATCGCTGCGGCAACCTCTGTTGCTTCCGGCAATTCCGCAGGCTCTGTCGCAACTTCGGGTGCAGGTTCTGCCGCATCCTGCGTCGCGGCCAAGGGTGCGGCAGCGGTCAAGGCCGGGGCTTCGTCGTTGGTGGCCTGCAAGGTCACGGTCGGTGTCGCTGGCGCGACATCCAGCTCCGGCGCGACGATCTGCGGTGTCGGCGGTCCGGCAGCATAGTCAGGCTGTTCACTCACGAGCGAGATCACGCCCAAGACGGATATCCCCAACACCAGCCCCCAAAGACTGCCTTGCAAGAAGCCTCGCATCTGCCCACACCTTTTTTGTTCGACCTTGACGCCACCTTGCGTCCCGGCCCATGTATAGCGGGCTTATACCGTTCTCTTGAAGGGATGCGGTACCCCCTTTTTACTACCTGCGCGGGATTTCACCATGCTGCTTCTGATCGATAACTACGATAGTTTCACCTACAACCTCGTGCACTATCTTGGCGAATTGGGTGCGGATGTCGTCGTCAGGCGCAACGATGCGCTGGACGTGCAGGAAGCAATGGCCATGCGACCAGAGGCGATCATGTTGTCGCCGGGTCCTTGCGATCCGGCACAGGCCGGTATTTGCTTGCCACTTGTCCTTGCGGCCGCCGAGACAAAGATGCCCCTGATGGGCGTCTGCCTTGGCCATCAGGCGATTGGCGAGGCTTTTGGCGGCAAGGTCGTGCGCTGCCATGAAATCGTGCATGGCAAGATGGGAAGCATGCGACACTCTGGCAAAGGGCTGTTTGCAGGCCTTCCCAGCCCTTTCGAAGCGACGCGCTATCATTCGCTGGTGGTCGAGCGGGAAACCCTGCCCGATTGCCTCGAGATCACAGCAGAGTTGCAAGACGGCACAATCATGGGCTTGCAGCACCGTGAATTGCCCATTCATGGGGTGCAGTTTCACCCTGAAAGCATTCGGTCCGAACATGGACACCAGCTTCTTCAGAATTTCCTCAAGATGACAAAGGTACCCGCATGAGCGATGCAATGAAGCCCCTGATTTTCGCAGCGTCCGAAGGCCCACTGTCGCGCGCCCAAGCAGAAGAGGCATTCGGATATCTGTTTGAAGGTGCCGCGACCGCTGCGCAAATGGGTGGTTTCCTGATGGCATTGCGGGCGCGTGGCGAATCTGTTGCAGAATACGCTGCAGCGGCTGCGGTGATGCGCGCCCATTGTGTCCCCGTCAAAGCGCCCGAAGGTGCGATGGATATCGTTGGCACCGGCGGTGACGGCAAGCACACGCTGAATATCTCGACCGCGACCGCCTTTGTGGTCGCAGGTGCCGGTGTGCCGGTGGCCAAACACGGCAACCGCAACCTGTCATCAAAATCGGGCACCGCAGATGTGCAGGGTGCGCTTGGCATCAGTGTCATGGTCGGGCCCGAGGTTGTGGAACAAGCCATTGCCGAGGCAGGTATCGGCTTTATGATGGCGCCGATGCATCATCCGGCGATGAAGCATGTAGGCCCGGTCCGGCTGGAGCTAGGATGCAAAACGATCTTTAACATATTGGGTCCATTGACAAACCCCGCCGGTGTCAAACGTCAGTTAACCGGGGCCTTTGCCCCGGACCTGATATTCCCCATGGCCGAGACCCTGCAACAGCTTGGGACCGAGAAAGCGTGGCTTGTCCATGGCAGCGACGGTACCGACGAAATCTCGATTTGCGGACCAACAGCCGTTGCGGCACTTGAGGACGACAAAATCAAATCGCGCGAAATCCATCCCGAGGACGCAGGGCTGCCCGTCCACAACTTCCGCGACATCATCGGTGGCACGCCAGAGGAAAACGCAGTCGCCCTGATGGGTCTGCTCGAAGGCGCCGCGGGCGCCTATCGCGATGCGGTCCTGCTGAATGCCGCCGCCGCGCTTGTCGTTGCCGACAAAGCCCGTGACTTGAAAGCAGGTGTCGATATGGCGCGTGAGAGTATCGACAGCGGCAAGGCAAAGCAGGCTGTGGCGACACTCGCGCGTATCACATCCGCCGCATAATGTTCGATCTCTCTGGCCTAGGTGAATGGGGCAGTTTGCCCTTTTTTGCCGACGACCTGCAACGGATCGGCGATGCCATCGCGGGCGACATTCTGCCGCCGCCGACACTGACCTTTGCAGCCCTTGCCCGCACCCAGCCCGCTGCCACGCGCGTCGTGATCTTGGGGCAAGACCCCTATCATTCACCGGGCAAAGCCGACGGGCTGGCCTTTTCCATTCCCGCGCAGTTTGGTGGCAGGCTGGATAGTCTGGGCAATATCTTCAAGGAAATTCAAAACGATACCGGAACGGTCCGCACCAAGACATCGCTGCAGGATTGGGCCGATCAGGGTGTTTTGCTGCTGAACACAGCCCTTTCCGTCCCGCCCGGCCAACCCAAGGCTCACGCCAAACTGGGCTGGTCTATCCTTGTCCGGCAGGTGCTGGAACGGCTCAACGCCCACCCCCGCGCTTTTGTGCTTTGGGGGGGCCCCGCACAGGCCTATGCGACGGGCCTTGCCCCGCATCACCTGATCTTGCGGTCCGCGCACCCCTCCCCGCTCTCGGCGCATCGCGGGTTTTTCGGGTCACGCCCATTTTCAAAGGTGAACCGGTGGCTTATTGATCAGGGCCAAGAGCCAATCAACTGGGCGGACCCATGAGCGATATTCTGGAAAAGATCAAAACCTACAAACTGGAAGAAGTCGCCGCGCGCAAAGGCACCGTCCCGCGCGAAGCAGTCGAGGCGCAGGCGAAAGAGGCGCCGCCCACACGCGGGTTTGCCAGTGCTCTCGCCGATGCGGCCCGTGACGGATACGGGTTGATTGCCGAGATCAAAAAGGCGAGCCCGTCCAAAGGGCTTATCCGCGCAGACTTTGATCCGCCCGCGCTGGCCAGAGCCTATGCCGAAGGTGGCGCGACCTGCCTGTCGGTATTGACCGACGGCCCCTCTTTTCAAGGGGATGACAGCTATCTGACCGCCGCCCGCGCGGCCGTTGATCTGCCCGTGCTGCGCAAAGACTTTATGTATGACACCTATCAGGTGGCCGAGGCACGGGCCCTGCATGCCGATTGCATCCTGATCATCATGGCCAGCGTCAGCGACGCACAGGCGCAGGAGCTTGAAGACGCAGCCTTTGCCTGGAACATGGATGTGCTGATCGAAGTGCATGATGCAGCGGAACTGGAACGGGCTACCTTGCTCAAGTCGCCGTTGATGGGGATCAATAACCGGAACCTCAAGACGTTCGAGACCACGCTGGACACAACGCGGACCCTGTCAAAAATGGTACCCGCCGACCGGATGATCGTCTGCGAAAGCGGGCTGACCACCCCCGAGGAACTGGCCGATATGGCGCGCTATGGCGCAAGGGCTTTTCTGATCGGCGAAAGCCTGATGCGGCAGGATGACGTGGCAACCGCCACCCGCACCCTGTTGGCCAACCCTGCCACGGGCATGATGTAATGGCAGGCCTCTCGCATTTCGACACCGACGGCAAGGCGCATATGGTGGATGTCTCCGACAAGCCAATCACGGCGCGCACAGCGATTGCAGAAGGGCATATCAGGATGACCCCTGCGACCTTGGCCCTGATCACCGAAGGCCGCGCCGACAAAGGCGATGTGCTTGGGATCGCGCGGATTGCGGGCATCATGGGGGCCAAGAAGACCGCAGAGCTGATCCCGCTGTGCCACCCGCTGCCGGTTACCAAGGTCGCGCTGGAGTTACGCCCCGACACCGCCCTGCCCGGCGTCCGGATCACGGCCACAGTCAAGACAGGTGGCCAGACCGGTGTCGAGATGGAGGCGCTGACCGCTGTCAGTACCGCCGCCCTGACGGTCTATGACATGGTCAAGGCGGTGCAGAAAGACATGGAAATCGGCGGCATTCGCCTCATCTTCAAAGAGGGCGGCAAGTCGGGACGTTTCGAAAACCCATGATCACTGTGGCAGACGCGCTGGCGCAGCTTTTCGCCCTCGTTTCACCTCTTGACGCGGAAGAGGTCCCGCTTGTGCAGGCCAATGGCCGCGTTCTGATCCACGATGTGAAAGCGGCGCGCAACCAGCCGCCATTCGCAGCTTCTGCGATGGATGGCTATGCGATTGACGCAAAAGCGATCAAGCCGGGACAGCGCTTTGCGGTGATCGGCGAAGCTGCCGCAGGTCACAGGTGGCAAGGCACCGTTGACGCGGGTCAGGCAGTGCGCATTTTCACTGGCGCACCGCTGCCCGATGGCACCGACCATGTGATCATTCAGGAAAACGTCACCCGCGATGGGGACATCATCACGCTTGATGACAGCGCCAATGATGCCCCTTACGTCCGCCCCGCTGGCGCGGATTTTCGGACCGGTGACATCATCAGGGCCCCCCGTGTGCTTGGGCCTTCGGACATCGCGTTGCTGGCCGCGATGAATATCGCGACGGTCCCCGTCGTGCGTCGCCCTGTCATTGCCATCATCGCCACCGGTGATGAATTGGTGCAGCCGGGGGAAACCCCGGGCGATGACCAGATTATTGCGTCCAACAGCTATGGGCTTGCAGCGCTGATCCAGAACCTTGGCGCGGAAGCACGCCTGCTGCCTATCGCACGCGACACCACAGCATCGCTGGCACTGGCATTCGACCTTGCTGCCGACGCGGACCTGATCGTGACGATCGGCGGGGCTTCGGTGGGTGATCACGATCTGGTGGGTGATGTGGCGCAGGCAAAGGGGATGCGAAGGTCATTCTACAAGGTTGCCATGCGCCCCGGCAAACCACTCATGGCCGGACAGATCGGCCAAGCGGCCATGATCGGTCTGCCGGGCAATCCTGTCTCGGCAATGGTCTGCGGTCATGTGTTTCTTGCACCTGTGATCCGCAAGATGCTGGGCCGTGGCGCGGTTCCGGCCCCGCGCGAAACCCTGCCGCTTGCAAAAGACATCGCGGCCAACGGACCACGCGAACATTACATGCGTGCCCACGCAGGCCCCGACGGCGTCACGGTTTTTGACCGTCAGGACAGTGCACTGTTGTCAGTCCTTGCCGATGCAAACTGTCTGGCTGTGCGCCCTGTGAAAGACCCCGCCCGCGCCGCAGGCGAGCCGATTGAAATTATCCGGCTGTGATCAGGGCGCAGGACACCTCCTGATTTGCGCCACCCGCATTGCGCCACGGCACGGTCAAACACGCCACAGTTGACACAAAACAAGAACATGCATAGAACATATGCAAAACGTGACAACGGAGCAGCCTGATGTTGACCAAGAAACAGCTCGACCTGTTGGAGTTTATCCACAAGCGCGTCCAGCGTGACGGGGTCCCCCCCAGCTTTGACGAGATGAAAGAGGCGCTTGATCTGCGGTCCAAGTCCGGCATTCACCGGTTGATTACAGCTTTGGAGGAACGCGGCTTTATCCGCAGGCTGGCCCATCGCGCCCGTGCGCTGGAAATCGTGAAACTGCCTGATGCAATGCAGGTCAAGACTGGCTTTACCCCGCGGGTCATTGATGGTGACAAGCCTGTCAGTACCCCTGTCGCGGCATTGCCTGTTGAAAACGGGTCGGTTGATCTGCCGATGATGGGGCGGATCGCGGCAGGTGTCCCGATCGAGGCGATCAGCGAGGCATCGCGCAATGTTTCTGTCCCGCAGTCCATGGTGGGCGCGGGCGACCACTATGCCCTTGAAGTCAAAGGCGATTCGATGATCGAGGCTGGCATCAATGATGGAGATGTTGTCGTGATCCGCGAAACCACGGTGGCCGATAACGGTGATATCGTGGTGGCCCTTGTCGAAGGCCACGAAGCAACATTGAAGCGATTCCGCCGCAACGGAAGTGCAATTGCGCTTGAGGCCGCAAATCCGGCCTACGAAACGCGGGTGTTCCGTGACGATCAGGTCAAGGTGCAGGGGCGTCTGGTGGGATTGATCCGGACCTACTGATCCTGCAAATCTTGCGCTGAAAGGGACGCTTGCGCGTCCCTTTTTCTTTGGGCCAAGGCCAAGCGGACCGGACCCGACACATCCCCTTGCCACATGTTCCACGGACGCAGCCCTGCTATTTGATGCGCCGTCTTGATCACAAGATCGCCATTTGGTGCCTGATCAAGCGCCAGCGCTCCGGTCTTGCGTAGTTGTGCAAGGTCGTAGACCAAACACGGGCGCGCGGTCACGTCAACCTGATTGCTGATCAGGATATCGGCACCGTCACAGCCTGTTAGCGCGGCAAGCGCGGTCTTTCCGGAAACCTGCAACACCCGCCAGTCACCGATGTTGGCTTCGGTGATGCGCCCCGTTATGCGCAACCCGTCCCGCGCAGCGGCCTCCGCCTGCGGCACAGGTCCCCCGTCGTTCTCCAGCCAGATATCCGCGACAAAGCCATTGCCTGTCGGTCTTGACAGGATCCGCCCTTCACTTCCCATGAGCCCGATCAACGATCCGTTGTCGGCGACAAGAAGAGCGGCGCGCTCCGATTGAAGCCAGAAGAAGCCGGCAAGAACGACAGCGACAAGACCGGCAAAGCGCCCGCGTCCAGAGACAAGCACGCACCACAACAGTCCCAATGACAACATCGGGAGCACATACCACTCCGGGGCCCAGATATGCCCAAGCGCACCTTCTCGCGCCGAGACAGTTGCCGCCACAAAGAGAATCCAGCGAAGCCCGATCTCCATCAGCCAGAGCCCGACACCCCAAATCCCCAAAGGCGCAAGGCAGGCTGCCAAGACCGCCGCGGGCATCACCAGTACCCCCATCAACGGGACGCTCAGCACATTGGCGATCAGGCCGTAGTGGGCAATCTGGTTGAAATGGGCTGCGGCAAAAGGGGCCGTTGCAAGCCCGGCAACAAGCGATGACAGTATGACCGAGAAAGCGGCCTTACCCCATCGCGGCCACCGTGACAGATCACACCGCCGCAACCCACCGAACACCACAACAAGCGCCGTCGTGGCCGCAAAGGACATCTGGAAACCGGGGCCAATCAGCGCCTCCGGCTGCCACAGAAGGACAATGATCGCGGCAATAGCGACGGCGCGCAACGTTAGCGCCCGTCGCCCCAGCAAGACAGCGACAAACATGACTGCCACCATGATATAGGCCCGCTCTGTCGATACGCTGCCCCCTGACAGCGCCAGATAGAACGCGCCGACGATCAAGGCGCAGACGGCGGCGATTTTCTTGACAGGCCAGCGCAACGCCACACCGGGAATGAGTGCCATACCATAGCGCACGACAGCAAAGATGAAGCCCGTCAACAGCCCCATATGAAGTCCTGATATCGCAAGAAGATGCGCAAGGTTCGCGGTGCGCAGATCGGTCAGCGTGTCCTGCCCGATCCCTGATCGGTCTCCTGTCATGATGGCAGCGGCAAAGGCCCCTGCCTCACCCGGGATCGCCTTTTGTACCGCTGCCGAAATCGCCATCCGCATGGCAAAAAGCCGCATCTCGGCAGCCGTATTGTTGGACACGGTCAGCCGTAGCACCGGTGTGCGTGTATAGCCCACCGCACCTAATTGCAGAAACCATGCATGGCGCTGGAAATCAAAGCCCCCCGGCTCGGCCGGACCTGCCGGAGGCGACAGATGCCCCGTCAGTATCAGCACATCGCCGGGCATGAAACGCTGCAAGGGTTGATCCCCATGCAGGGACACACGAACCCGCTCTGGCGTACGATCAGGGGGTATCCGCGAAAGAACCACCCGGTCAAGTGTCAGGCGCACGGCATCACTGGCAGAGCGGTCGATGTTGACCACCCTGCCTTCGATCGGGCCGTAGTAGCGGAAATTCAGGACCGGGGCATCGACCACGGACACCCGATATTTTGCGACACCAACACCTGCAAGAACCAGAGCAAGGCCGACAAACAAAGGCGCAAAGGCCACAGGAACGATCCGCCCCACCACCAGCGCGGCAACCGACGCCAATGCAAGCACCACCATGATCGCCAGATCCGGTTCGGCACCCAGACTGAAGTAGGTCCCGACCCCGATGCCCAGACACACAGGCACCCAGCCGATCAGCGCCCCGCGTTGCGCCAGAAGTGCAGCCTCGATCAGCGCGCGCACTTGTCCTTCACCCCGCAGTCTTCTATCCCACGTCCAAGCCGGAACCCTACCGGAAAGCTGGTTAGCGAAAGGTTAATACCCCATGTCCGTTGTCACACGCTTCGCCCCGTCACCCACTGGCGCCCTGCATATCGGTGGTGCGCGCACCGCCCTTTTCAACTGGCTCTATGCCCGTGGACGCGGCGGCAAGTTCCTGCTGCGGATCGAAGACACCGACAAGGCCCGCTCTACGGAAAGTAACCGTCAGGCAATCCTTGATGGTCTAACATGGCTGGGACTTGACTGGGACGGTGAGCCGACCAGTCAGGCCGCACATGCCGACCGCCACGCCGCTGTCGCACATGAGCTTCTGGCCAAAGGGGCGGCCTACAAATGTTTCAGCACCCCCGATGAAATCGAAGCCTTCCGCGAAAAGGCCCGCGCGGAAAAAACATCCACGCTCTTCCGCTCGCCGTGGCGCGATGTTCCCGAGGCAGATCATCCCGATGCGCCGTATGTGGTACGCATCAAAGCACCCCGTGAAGGCCAGACCACCCTGCACGATGCCGTGCAAGGCGATGTCACCTGGTCCAACGACCAGCTAGACGACATGATCCTGCTGCGCTCGGATGGTACGCCGGTCTATATGCTGGCCGTTGTAGTGGACGACCACGATATGGGCGTGACCCATATCATCCGTGGTGACGACCACCTTGCGAATGCCTTCCGCCAGAACCTGATCTACGAGGCTATGGGCTGGGACAAACCCGTGTTGGCGCATATCCCCCTGATTTTCGGACCCGATGGAAAGAAATTGTCCAAGCGGCACGGGGCAACGGGTGCGGCAGAATATCAGGCGCTTGGCTATCCGGCGGCAGGCATGCGCAACTATCTGACCCGTTTGGGCTGGAGCCACGGGGATGATGAATTCTTTACCGATGCGCAGGCAAAAGAGTGGTTCGATCTGGATGGAATCGGCAAGTCCCCCGCCCGTTTCGACTTCAAGAAGCTTGAAAACATCTGTGGCCAGCACATCGCGGTCGCGGACGATGCTGCACTGCTGCAAGAAATGCAGGATTTCCTTGCCGCAACGGGGGCTGTCCCGCTGACTGAAGCCCAAAGCGACGGGATGCTCAAGGCAATGTATTGTCTCAAAGAACGGGCCAAGACCTTTCCGGAACTTATTGAAAAGGCACACTTTGTTCTTTCCGAACGCCCGATTTCCCCCGACGAGAAAGCCGCTGCGCAGCTTACGGATGTATCCCGTGGTATACTGAAGGAATTGACGCCGCAGCTGCAAAATGCTAGCTGGTCGAGGGACATTCTAGAAGGGATCGTCGCATCCACTGCCGAAGCTCATGACATGAAATTAGGCAAGCTGGCCGGGCCATTGCGCGCGGCACTCGCGGGACGCGCGGTTTCACCCAGTGTGTTCGATATGATGTTGGTCCTCGGGCAAGATGAAACCATCGCCCGCCTGCAGGATGCCAGTAGCTGAAGTCTGTTCGTCATGAATAGCAGCTAGACGGATACCAACGACGAATGATGCCGCTGCGTCTGTTCCGGGCGCAGGACCGAGAGGGAATGAATATGGCCGAAAATACTGATACCGCAAAGCTGACGCTCAAGGGCAAAACCTATGATTTGCCCGTGCACTCGCCCACTGGCGGCCCTGACGTCATTGATATTCGCAAGCTTTACGCACAAGCCGATGTATTCACCTACGACCCCGGCTTTACCTCGACAGCGGCCTGCGACAGCACCATTACTTTTATCGATGGCGACAAGGGCATTCTGTTGCACCGTGGCTATCCGATTGATCAACTGGCATCGCAGTCGCATTACCTCGAAGTCTGCTATCTGCTGCTCTACGGCGAACTGCCATCCGCAGAGCAGCTAGAGAAATTCGAATCCCTCGTGACCAATCACACGATGATCCACGAACAGATGCACAACTTTTTCCGTGGTTTCCGGCGCGATGCGCACCCGATGGCTACGATGGTCGGTGTTGTTGGCGCGATGTCCGCCTTCTATCACGACTCCACCGATATCAACGACCCGCACCAGCGCGAAGTCGCCACGATCCGTCTGATCGCCAAGATGCCGACAGTTGCGGCCATGGCCTATAAATATTCCATCGGTCAGCCATTCGTGTATCCGCGCAATGACCTGGATTACGCGGCGAACTTCCTGCATATGTGCTTTGCCGTGCCTGCCGAGGAATACCACGTCAACCCGATCCTGAGCCGCGCAATGGACCGGATTTTCACATTGCACGCCGATCACGAACAAAACGCCTCGACCTCGACGGTGCGCCTTGCGTCATCCTCTGGCGCGAATCCATTTGCATGTATTGCGGCCGGCATTGCCTGCCTTTGGGGTCCAGCCCACGGTGGCGCAAACCAGGCCTGCCTTGAGATGCTCAAGGAAATCGGCACTGTCGACCGTATCCCCGAGTTCATCGCCCGCGCAAAAGACAAGAACGACAGCTATCGCCTGATGGGCTTTGGCCACCGCGTCTACAAGAATTTCGACCCGCGTGCGACGGTTATGAAGGAAAGCGCCGACGAAGTGCTTGACCTGCTCGGAGTAGAGGATAACCCCATCCTTCAGGTTGCCAAAGAGCTTGAAAGACAGGCTCTTGCTGATCCGTATTTTGCCGAAAAGAAGCTCTTCCCGAACGTCGATTTCTATTCCGGTATCATCCTCGAGGCGATGGGTTTCCCGACCTCAATGTTTACGCCGATCTTTGCGCTGGCCCGCACCGTGGGCTGGATTTCACAGTGGGCAGAACAGCTTGCCGATCCACAGTTGAAGATCGGTCGTCCACGCCAGCTTTATCTGGGCGAGATGCAGCGCGACTATGTCGATATCGAAAAGCGCTAATGTCTTGGGGTCGCCTTCGGGCGGCCCTTTGCTTTCATGACCCTTACCACGCAACGTCTGATCCTGCGCGCCGCCCGACAGCGCGACCTGATGGATTTATTCGCGATCTTCAGCGATCCGCGCGCGATGCAGTACTGGTCAACACCACCACATGACAGCCCTGCACGAACGCAGGACAACCTTGACTATATGATCGCGTCAGCCAAAGGCACGCTTACCTATTTTGTGATCGAAATGGATGGACGGGCCATTGGGACCGCCGGGATGCACAAGACAGATGAAATCGGGTTTCTGCTGCATCCGGACTATTGGCGGCAGGGGATCGTCACCGAAGCGATGAAGGCAATCATTCCCTACCTTTTTGAAGTCACAGACCACGCCCGATTGACCGCAGATGCGGACCCGCGCAATGAAGCCTCAGTTGGCCTGCTCAAATCGCTCGGGTTTGAAGAAACACACAGGGCGGATCGCACCTTCTGCATTAATGGGGAATGGTCAGACAGCGTCTATTTTGCGCTTCAGCGGCCTTCGTAGACCGCTTTCCGCTTTTCAAGGAATGCAACGACGCCTTCCTGAAAGTCGCGGGTCTTGCCACAGCGCCCCTGCAACTTCGCCTCGAGCGCAAGCTGTTCATCAAGAGAGTTCTCGAACGATCCGCGGATTGCTTTCTTGAGCTGGCGATAGGCGACAGTCGGCCCCTGCGCCAGATGCGCTGCGCGCCCCTGCACGTGCTCCAGAAAGGTCTCGGCGGGGGCTGTCTCATAGATCATGCCCCAGTCGCTGGCCTGTTGCGCAGTGATCTTGTCGGCAAACAGCGCCGCGCCCATCGCCTTGGCCGCCCCGATCTGGCGGGGCAACCAGTAGGTGCCACCTGCATCGGGGATCAGGCCAATGCGTGTGAACGCCTGAATGAAATACGCCTCTTCGGATGCAATCACCACATCCGTCGCCAAGGCAAGGTTCGCCCCTGCCCCCGCTGCAGGCCCGTTGACTGCCGCGATGGTTGGCACACGGCAATCAAAGATCGCCTTCAGCATCGGCACATATTCGTCGCGCAGGGTGCGTTCCAGATCAAGCGAGGCGGCATTGCCACCGTCGCCAAGGTCCTGACCAGAGCAGAACGCCCTGCCCGCCCCGGTCAGCACCACAACCCGCGCATCCTTTTCGGCTGCCTTGACCGCATGGGTAATCTCGGCCCGCATCTGCGTGTTCAGCGCATTCATCATGTCGGGGCGGTTCAGTGTGATCACCGCAACGGAATTGCGAATGACAAGGGTGATGGCCTGATAATCCATGTGGCGGGTCCTTATGAAAACTTTGCCACAAGGTAATGAACTGATCGGTTTAGGAAAGCCCTACCGCACGTCACGACCGCAATATTTTCTCGAGTTCCGCTTTTTCAGCTTCTGACAAGCCCTCGGGCGCGGCCCGCTTTGCCCTGATCGTGGACCAGCCGACACCAAGCGCAATCAGAAACAGGACAGGCGCGGCCAGCCACAAGATCAGGTTTGCACCTCTGGTGTCGGGGCGCAGCATGACAAATTCGCCATAGCGCGACACCATGAAGTCCAGCGCCTCTTGGTCCGTGTCCCCTGCAAGCATCCGTTCGCGCAGCACGATCCGCAGCTCCTGCGATAACGCCGCGTTGCTTTCATCAATGCTTTCGTTGCGGCACACAGGGCAGCGCAGCTCTTGCGACAGGGTTCGCGCCCGTTCTTCCAGCACGGGATCATCCAGCATTTCCTTGGGATCTACAGCCCACAGGGGCGATGCCAGCAGCATCAGAATGATCACCCAGCGCTTCATTCCGCAGGCACCGCTTGTGGCGTTTTCTTGGCCGAAGATGCCCCGATCCGCAAACGTCTGTCAGACAGCGAGAAACAACCGCCAAGCGCCATAAGGATCGCCCCGCCCCAAATCCAGTTGGCAAAGGGTTTGAGATAGACGCGCACAGCCCAGCCGCCATTTTCCTGCGGATCACCGACAACCACATAGATATCGCGGATCACACCATTGATGATCGCCGCTTCGGTCGTGGGCATATTGGCCACCGGATAGAAGCGTTTTTCAGGATGCAGATCACCCACTTGCCGCCCGTCCCGCCAGACCGAGATATCGCCCATCGTCGTCAGGTAATTCGGACCTTGCAACTGGTTCACATCATCCAGCCGGAACTCGAACTGGCCAACGTTCCAACTGTCGCCGATCTGGGCCACACGGATGTCTTCTTGTTCCCACGCGAGCATGGCCGCGATGCCAAAGATCGTCACCCCCATGCCGATATGCGCTGTCGCTTTGCCCCAGTCGGCGCGTGGCAAGCGGCTCATCCGGCGCAAACGCTCCAAGGGTCCGTCACGCCCGCTGCGCATCCAAAGGTCGGCAAAGGCACCGCCGACGACCCATGCGCCCAAGGCCACTCCGATCGGGCCTAGTGCGGAATTGCCGCTTTGGACGGCATAGGCCAATGCGCCAAGAGCCACCGCCAGAACAAGCCAGCCCGCCAGTGATCTGGATGCCCGCGCCAGATTGGCCCGCTTCCATGCAAGAATGGATCCAAGCGGCAGGACAATCGCAAGCGCAACCATGAACGGCGTAAAGGCGGCATCAAAGAAAGGAGGCCCCACCGACAGGGTGCGGTCAAACAGCATCTCTGCAACCAAAGGCCAGATTGTCCCGATGAAGACGACAAAAGCACTGACAGAGAGCAGGATGTTATTGAGAATAAGCGCACTTTCACGGCTGACGGTCGAAAAGACGCCCTTTGATTCCATCGCACCCGCACGGGCTGCAAATAGCGTCAGCGCACCACCAAGAAAGATCGCCAGAATAATCAGGATCAGGATCCCCCGCTCGGGATCGTTGGCAAAGGCGTGAACAGAAGTCAGCACGCCGGAGCGGACGATAAACGCACCAAGCAAAGAGAACCCGAACGCCAGGATCGCCAGCAGGATCGTCCAGCTTTTCAGCGCCTCGCGCTTTTCCACCACAATGGCCGAGTGCAACAGGGCCGCGGCGATCAGCCAAGGCATGAAAGAGGCGTTTTCAAC
This sequence comes from uncultured Loktanella sp., assembly GCA_964614205.1. Lineage (GTDB taxonomy): Bacteria > Pseudomonadota > Alphaproteobacteria > Rhodobacterales > Rhodobacteraceae > Yoonia. The sequence continues at coordinate 23,232 of CAZTKF010000036.1, forward strand.
CGGATCCCAGAACCAGAAGCCACCCCAACCCAGTTCGTAGTAGGCCCACCATGAACCAAGCGCGATGCCCACAGTCAGAAACATCCATGCCGCCAGCGTCCACGGGCGGACCCACCGACCCCATGCCGCATCGACGCGCCCCTCGATCAAGGCGGCAATCGCGAAAGAGAACGACATGCTAAGCCCGACATAGCCCAGATACAGAAACGGCGGGTGAAACGCCAAGCCGGGGTCTTGCAGAAGCGGGTTCAGGTCGCGCCCGTTCAGGGGGGGAACCTCGAGCCGCAGGAACGGGTTTGACGTGAAAAGGATGAAGGCAAAGAATGCCACACCGATCGATGCCTGCACCGCAAGAACGCGCGCGCGCAAACGGGCCGGCAAACCATCACCGAACCATGCTGCACAGGCGCCGAACAGGGTCAGGATCACCATCCATAGCAGCATCGAGCCCTCATGGTTTCCCCAAACACCCGTGATCTTGTAGATCATCGGCTTGTCGGTATGTGAATTGAGGTAGACGAGCTGGACCGAGAAGTCCGACGTCACAAAAGCCCACGTCAGAACCGCAAAAGAAAAGGCCGTGAGCACAAATTGCGCGGTCGCTGCGGGTTCAGCCATTGCCATCCAGCCGGTGTTGCCGCGATGCGCGCCAATCATCGGAACGATCATCTGAACGATGGCAATGCCAAAGGCCAGAATCAAAGCGAAGTGTCCAAGTTCTATCAACATGGCCGGATGATAGCTGAAACATTAGAAGTGCAACATACCTCGCCGTTCAAATTTCCGGTACATTTTGGCGCAGCTTCAGATTGCCAGTCCGCCTTGCATCGCATAGGTCACTCCCGCCATTAAAATCCCGCCGATCACCAGCCTGACAAGCCACTTCAGGGTGTCTTCGATTGCGCCCAGTCTTGCTGCCACATTCGCCCGATGCACATCATCCACCGCATTGCGCATTTCCAGTGCGATGATGCGGCGCTCAAGCTGCCCTGTACTCTCAGTCTGCATCGCCGGCCAGCCAGTCTTGCAATGCGGCATTGCCGCGCGCCGCTGAGGGTTTGCCTTGCTGCCCCTGTGACGCGGCCAGGCTAAGGGCCACAGATCTTTGAAACTCCTGCGTTTTCACCTGATGTCGCGCACCAAAATAAAAACTGACAATGGCCCCCATCAGCCACCAGAGCGGCTCTGGCACGATGGCCAGTCCCTTCATGCCTTCGGCGAACTGTTCGGGCCGCTGCATCGCCATCACGAACAACCAGATGGTTCCCAAGGCCAGCGCAGGGCGCGGCAAGCGGTTCAGCCCGTCGACAATCCGGTCAAAAACGCCCCGATGTGGGTGCACGAATTCCGCCGCAAACTGGGCAAGGCTATCGCCCCGCGCGGATGCCGCACGTACCGCACCGTTCTCGGCATTTTCGCGAAACACCTGCGCGGTTTCTGTCACCACATTGCGCCCGTCCCCGAAGAGGAACGTCATGATCCCCGAGATCATCCCCATTGCGCTACCCTTTCGCGGTGCTCGGCATCCGTCAGATGATAGCGGGCCGAGAGGAATTGCTCGGCGCGTTTAATCCAGCCGCCTTTTCCGCCATCACGCTTGCGGGCATATTTGCGACTGGCCGGTCGGCGCTCTGCCAGATCATAATAGTAGTTGCGTCGTGCAATCCCGTAGGCATCGACCAGATGATCGGGTGCGGCCTGCATGGCCTGTTTGGCCACAGCAATGGTCTTTGGGCCGATCACCCCGTCGACAGTCACGCTGATCCGCATATCGCCCATCAACCGCTGCAAGAGCCTGACCGCATTCGCGCCGGAATTCACATACATATCAAAAACGGTCGGTTGCAGGGGTACCGGCAACCGGTCGATGCGCGGTCCGCGATAGTAATGCTCGATAAAGATTGAAACAGCATGCGCACGCGTCAGCACACGCACATCCGCAGCGTCGACCTGCCCGTCCCCTGTCAGATCAAGGCCCAAGCGGCGCAATGTATGGACTGTCACACCATACTTCGTCGCACCCCCCGGGTCATCTGGGTCATTCACATAGCCGCCTTCACGGGCAATGATGTCTTGGGCAATTTCGGTTACAGTCTGCATCTTCGCCCCTTCCGCTAGGTTGGGGCAAAGGCTGCATCCTATTGGTTAATTGGTCGCAACAGCATCGTCCGGAGCGACATAGACACCCTGTTCCTTCAGTGCGTCAACCACCTCTGAGGGCATGTAGGTTTCATCATGTTTTGCAAGGATTTCAACTGCTTCAAAGCGCCCATTGATGTAGTTTCCCTGCGCCACCATACCCTGACCTTCCTCGAACAGATCAGGCAGGATGCCGGTATAGACCACCGGCACGACCGCACCGCCATCTGTCACAGAAAAGCTGACCTGTTCGCCTTGACCGCGCACCAGCGACCCTTCGGCGACCAGACCGCCAATGCGGAACCGCTCGTTGGGGGCTGGCGGCGCTTCGGTTACTTCGGTCGGCGAGCGGAAGAACTGGAAACTGTCATCCGGCAGGAACCACAAAAGCACCAGCACTAACCCGAGGCTGATCCCGGCCAGCGAAATCACCTGAACGCGACGGCGTTTCTTGAGACTTTTCAGACCGCCACTCATGGGAACACCGGCGCCAGCATCAGGCCCTCTGTTTCCGGAAGGCCAAGCATCAGATTGGCGTTCTGCAACGCCTGCCCCGATGACCCTTTGGTCAGATTATCCAGAGCGGCGATTACAATGGCCCGGCCCGGCACACGGTCGGCGACCACGCCGATATGGCAGAAATTCGATCCCCGGATATGTTTGATAGATGGATGTTGTCCCATCGGCAGTACCTCGATAAACGGTTCATCCGCATAAGTTGCGGACAGTGTATCATATATGGTTTGCGGATCGCCTTGAACATAGGTGGTGGCCAAAATGCCGCGGTTGGCGGGGATCAGATGCGGCGTGAACTGGACCGCAACCGGGCGTCCGGCAATGGCCGAAAACTCCTGATCGAACTCGCCCAGATGGCGATGGATGCCGCCAACCGCATAGGCATGGGCCCCTTCTGACAGTTCCGCGTGCAACAGGTTCTCCTTCAGGCTGCGTCCTGCGC
>CAZTKF010000037.1:0-24929 GCA_964614205.1 uncultured Loktanella sp.
GATGTGGAGGGCCGTTAGCATTGTTCGGATAATGGCCAGCGGAGGGTTGGTGAGGTGCGGGTCGCAGGAAACTGCGCGGCGGACCGTCAGCTCAAATTCATCTTTAGGGGGTTAACACTAAATGTCGCTCGTGGGAATGCGGGCTGCTCTCCAGAGGATTCTGGCAGCGCCGGAAATGAAGCACGTCTTGTGAGAACAAAAGTAGAAAAAAGCTCCATGTTCGGAACTTGTATGCGCTGATCAGAACAAGGTCGTGCCTTAAGCGGCTGTCTGCAAATACGTTTGCGAATGAGGTGCTGCCCGGGGCCTGCTTGCTCTGCTCCTTTTTCAGCAATCGCTTCAGCTCGTAGCCTCAACAGAATTTGGGGTATTAGAACCACGGAGTCCCCATCAACAGGCACCTTCTGTGTTACGGAATGTGCTACAGTGGCAGCGAGCCGCAGGGGCCGCCAATGACAGCCAATTGGGTTCCCGTAGGGAGCGGTTTCCTTGGCATAGCAGGAGGCTCCCAATCACCTTGCTGACAATTTCTCCTCGGGCGTATGTGGGCATGCTCTACCCACAAGGGGAAAGCGCTGGGCAATATCGAATTGGAAGCCTCTGAGATGTCGGACCCTACAGGTCAGCGATGCTGGAGTGGTGGCCCTCGACGGGAGAGAAGAGACGATCGAAGGCGTTCTTGCACCTGCCAATGCCGATCTTCACCTCGTGTAGGCGGAGGTCATCGATGCCAGACCTGAGTCCCCGTGCTTGCGGATGGTACGATTGATGTTCGACAGGTCTGTTTTTTTCCAGATGCTCTGTCACCTCAGCGAACATGACGGGAGCAGTCGGGTCTCCCGCGAACCTGTCCTTGAGGAACGCAATGGCATTCGCCACGCGGCCACTCAGGCGACGTTGCCTCGGTGTCTACGTCCTCAACTGACTGCTGGGGAACCATTCCTTCAACTCCGTCCTTATGCTGCCCTTCTTGTCGGCGATCAGGTAGACGTCGCAGGTCTGGCACTTGCTGCAGTCAATGCCGCAGACCTTGTCCTCAGTGAAAACGCGATCTGTAGTAACGTGTAATGGCATGAGAAATCGCGTGCAACACGACGGTGGAAGTAGATGATGCCTTCTTTGCAGAAGGTGTGTTCGGATGCGTTCTTGTGCTCCGACATGTGCTACTATCGCCTCATTGCAAGAGAAAGATGAGGCAGATCAATGTCTTGTAAGCATAGGTGGTGCCCAGGGCCATTATCTTATCTAAATTAGAGATCAAGTGCTTTTTTTGATTTGCAGGACAGAGTTTTTTGTTTCACTTGATAGGCTCTTCCTTGATGATGTCCCACTAATCGGACAGGTGTCGGACGTGACCTGCTCCCCTGAAGAGTCCTGAATTTGAGGTTAGCCTGTTCTCCAACTGAGGAAACAGACGATGAAGAGAAGCCGTTGAAGCGAGGAACAGATCACTGGCGTTCTGAAAGGCCGTCAAGCCAAGTTAGGCGCTAAAGAACTGTGCCGCAAGTACGGGACCATAGATGCAACCGTATACAAATGGCTGTCGAAGTATAGTGAATTGGCAGTGTCTGACGCGCGGCGATTGAAGACACTGGAAGGCGAGAATGCCAAACCGAAGATGATGGCCGAGCAGATGCTGGATGTGGCGGCACTAAAGGAGATGCTCGGAAAAACTTTTGCGGCCCGGTTCGAGGCGGAAAGCGGTGGAATGGGCCAAGAAGGAGAAGAGCTACCCGCAGTGTTGGGCCTGTGCGCTGGCCGGGATCGATCCGCGTGTGTATCGGCGGACATCGAGGCGCCCGGCTGACACGAAGCTGCGGCCAGGATGAAGGAGCTGGCGTCTGATCGGCGCTGGTTCCTTTGCCGCCGCCTGCAGATCCTGCTCAGGCGAGAAAGCTGAGAAGTGAACCGGAAGAAGCTCTACCGGCTCTACCGCGAAGAAGGATTAACGGTCCGTAAACGGAGTGGACAGAAGCGGGCGATCGAGACCAGAGAACCCATGACGATCCTCCAAGGTCCGATCCAGCGCTGGTCGCTCGACTTCGTGTCGGACGCTCTAACGGACGGCCGCCGCTTCTGCATCCTCTTCGTGATCGAAGACGTCAGCCGGAAATGCCTGGCGACGGTCGTGGATACGTCGGCTCTCCGGTATCCGGGTCGCCCGCGACCTGAACCGGATCGTCGAGATGAGGGGCTTCCCGTGCATGGTGGTCAGCGACAACGGCACGGAGCTGACATCTAACGCTATGCTGAAGTGGCTGGAGGATCGCCAGGCCGAATGGCATTAAATCGGGCCCGGTGACCGATGCAGGACGGCTTTGTGGAGAGCTTCAACGGACGCTTGCGGGACGAATGCCTCAACGTACACCAATTCCCCACTCTCCACCATGCCCGTCATCTGATTGCAGCATGGCGCGACGATTACGATCGCAACCGCCCGCAGTTTAGCCTCGACGGGCTCACACCGCGAGAGTACCACCAATGGTCAGAAGAGGACCAAACCCTGAACATAGCTAACTCAAAAATGCGGATCCGAAGGAGAGCTGGTGAATACTTGGCGACTCAACAACGTCACAATACAGAGCGTTAAGAAGTTGTGAACCAATTTATGGGATGAGACCTTGGGCAGCCACTAAACTTATCAACCTAATTATGAAACTCTAGCAACTTATCCGAACTTGCGCATGATTCTGCGTGAGTTCGGTGTTTGCTGTAGAACAAGAAGAAGTGCGGCCTGCTCTCGCCGCGTCACTTGACGACTCCATCCAGCAACCCTCGCTAAAGGAGTGTCGAGAAGAGATTGTTCGATGCTGGCGCGCACGCAAATCCGGGCGAAAACTTCGACCAGACTCATGACACCGGTATGTAGATCCCAGGAAACGCGATCCGAGTTAGATCCCTGGTGTTGCCCAGGGACGGGTCTTTCAAAGACTAACAGTTCCGCTGCTGCCGATTGCGCGCTTCCCTTAGTTCGTTCATCCCATTCCTAGCAATGATAGAAGCAAGAGGAGCGGAAGGAACGGCATTCCGAAATCCATTGATCCATCGTCATCATCTTCATATCGTTCAAGTTGTTCGTCATGTTCTGCTAGCGATCCACGCAGATGGCACTCGACTTTGAGAAGGAGAGCCGGCCACTTCGGCGTGTGGTGTCGGATGAATTCCAGTTCCTAGAAGAATTAATTGTCGCACTTTTTCTGCCAAACACGCTGCTGTTCTCGACTATTCTCTCGTTAACTATGAGTTAACCCTCTACAGCTACAACTTCTTCAGGTGCAACTAATAAAATTCTTGGAAGGTACATGTCTCTTTGTAACGATCGCTTAGTGCGTCTACTTGCGGCCAGAACTGCTGCGGAAAGAGCCGGTTTTGGGGAAACGGCAAAGCTTCTGCAAGTGATTACTGATAGGTTTCTTGAAGATGAAGCGAAAGTCACTTGGGTTATACCGACACTTAATCGAACGACCTCGATTTCTCGAGATTAACGTTTAGTTAGTAATTCGCCACCAACCTGGCGTTACAACTCAGGTTGGGGTAATTGGATGCAATCGTATCAGCGGATGCTCGATGCCATAGCTTTGATTATGGCACGGGACAATGATCCAACAGAAGTCGAAACCTTGCGCGAACTTGAAGAAATGGTCTGGGAAATTTCTAAAGACTCTGGAAAACCGTCTGAAAACGTTAAGCACGACCTACAATGGCGAATCGATAGCCTGACTGGGGAACAATCATTTAAGGGTTCTAGGCCAATTTTTGTTTACTACCCAAAGCATCAGCCGTCGCTCGCATTTTGATGAGCTGGCTTACTCGGAAAAGGCAACCTCGCTTCGAAGTAGCACGTGACTTTACTTGGGTGACTGCCGCCAAAAAGGATTGAAACTTCGGTACCTACTCAACAATCATGTGGATCTGCAATTATCTTGATTGGGCGTGGTTGGCGTACCCCCATAGAGTGGTCTGGTTTGATCCTTGGTGAATCGTAGGTCTCTGGTTCATCAAAAAGATTCTTTCAAGCGCAGTGGAGCGGTAGGCCAAGGAGCTATGCCGCCTGACCATGTGGCAAAGGAGCCTCTAATTTACGGCATACTCTTTCCCAGTTGGTAGACTGCGCCTATCAGGCTGGTCAGTAAATATTTTTCCCTGGCATTTTACAAGTGTATTAACCAATGGTAAGTGGAAATTTCTTAGTTTTTTCTCAAGGTGGGTGAGTGGAGCAGGTAAATGATTCTGTCATTGGAACGACTATTGATGATCTGTGCAGCTGAAGCCGACGCGCTCGAGTTTGGCTTCACAGAAACTGCACGCACGTTCGCCAAGCTAAGGAAGCAGGAAGAAACCCGCCTCAGACACCAAATTGAGCGCAACTTGGAAGTTGTCGAGCTCACGGGTTAGCTTGCTCATCGCGTGACGCAGCCCCTCGAAGTCAAGCCATTTAGGTGTTTATGACTTGATCAAGCAAAGGATCGCTCACGAAGCGCGGACCTTTTAGGCGAGAAGGTTGTCGGAATCATCAGAGGGATCGAGGCGGGAGGCAAGGCTCAGCAGGTGTGACTGTAGACTAGTTTCATTGAAGCATAGGGAACCGACTGGTCTTACCCCACCGGAGTCGATTTCCGCTATGTATAGAAGCCTCTTCAAGTCGAGCGCGCCGTTACCTCTGCATCCCGGAAAAGGGCTTCCTCCATCGATGGAACGTCTGCTGCATCACGCCCGTGTTGCGCACAACGTCGACAATTATTGCGATTGGTGCCTGTAGTTCTTCAACCTGATGAAGCTTCGATACAGTCTCTTCGGGCGCCCATCGCTTGCCAGTCATCGCTGATTCTCAAATCTGCGGGGCAAAATATCTCAGTTGGTGGACCACTTTAGGACGGGGCGTTCCAAGGAAGTGTATTGCGTATTGACGACTATTCACATGGAGATTGTAATGAGGCCGTTTTGGGTTTTTTTTTGGCGGGTCAGCCACGAAGGCTTCTCGACCGGGAAAGCCTTGTATCTAGCCGCTCGTTGAGTGACGATTATGTTGGCTTCGGCGCGTCGGCTGTTCTTAATGCATCGTTAACTATGACGAGTCATCATCCGAGATAAGAACTGTGGGGACAATCCGATGAATTCACCTGATACGGTGTACGATGCTATCGTGGATATAGGTTGGTCTAGAGAGTATCGTGAACCAGCACTAAGTTTAGATGACATTGTACTCGCACTGAGCATTGATACCGGCATTGAACAGGAAGTGGTGCGCGCCGAACTCGCCGCGCGCTTTGAACAGCGAGAGGCGCAAGTGAAACGAATGCAGCTACTATTGTCTGGTCTTGGGTGTTGATTGAACACAAATGCTTGAAGCAAAGTGTGAAAACTCTCTTGATATGCTTCGGTTTTCCGGCAAACGCGCGCTTCCTAGGTTCTCTATGAAATCTTGAGGTTCTGGTTTTCAAAGTCTTGAGGCTTGTGTTGGTCAAGTGCGCCTGGCGTGGAGTCCGCAAATTGCCAAACGTCCGGCGCGCTTTTATGATCGTTTGATATGCGAGCGACGAGTTCAGCCAGACCTAGTAGTAACCGTTTTGCTAGAGAGCCAACTTTCGCCGGGTAACTGAGTGGCGGAGGGTGGCCGTCCGACGACGAGACAGCGTGCTGAAATCGGGCGCCGACTAGTCAAGACCAACGAGCCGCGGCTGGCCCTCGAAGAACAAGGGCGCCTACCTTAGCGACACGCAGGACAAAACCTTCATCGCAAGGCACGGCTGGTTGGCTGCATCGATGTAAGACAAATGTCGACCACGCTCCGCTTTGGATGCGGTATGCCAGCTCACCTCGGAGTCGAACCAGATTGTCAGCGAGCCTCGGCATCCGAGCGCATCACTGCAGGTGGGCACGTTCCTGGTAGTTTACATTGGGGTATGGGGCTGCCGCTGTAGTCCAGCCTCCACGCTCGACTCGCGAGATGGTGCCCTCGCGGAGCTACGAAACATAGACAAAAGTCCCACGGCGACTAAAGAAGAAAAATATCCTCACCAATGACGATATCGAAAGTGGAGTCTAAGAAAATCTGTGACTGGTCGTCATAGAAAATCATTGTACCACCATTCGTTTCAACGATATCAATATCAGAGGGCTCCTCGTTATGAATAAAGATAAGATCAACACCTGACTCAAATCCCTTTATTCTATCAGATCCATCACCCATGTTAAAAATGAATGAATCTGACTCTTGGTTGAACGCTATAAAAACATCATCGCCGCCGTCACCATAAAACTCGTTGCCAACTCCAAAGCTTGAAAAGAAGAAGTCGTCGCCATTACCGCCAGAGAAAGAGCAAGATTCACCACCATATATATAAAAGGAGTCACTACCACTATCCCCAAAGAAAGAATTACCGACGCCTAGCCAAGAGGTAAACCAATCATCACCGGCGCCACCAGAGAAAGAGTTTGATTGACTAGAATAGACCGAAAATGTGTCAGTAAATGATGACCCAATGAGTAGTTCAATATTATGCACTTCGATTGATGAATCGAGCAAATCAACCGAGACCCCACCATCAAATATAAACTGTGCGCCACTCTTCGCAAATGCAAAAGAGACAGTATCAATGCCAAGACCACCGTCTACAAAAACATCGTCAAAATCGGCAAGAAGCAAATCGTTTCCATCTAACCCCAGCAAAGTGTCCGCTCCATGGTCTCCTTGTAATGTATCATCGCCCATTCCGCCGGCGAGTTCATCGTCTCCATTATCCCCGTATAACGTATCATCTCCGCTTTCACCATGAATAGTATCATTGCCATTCAATCCCCAGAACTCATCATGCCCGGCGGCTCCTACCACACGATCATCTTGATCAGTGAGTTGAATCGTGTTCTGTTCCGAATTAAGATATGTAAGCTTCACCATTGACAGGCTATAGGCACTCATGTCGAGCTCAATCGTAGACATGCCTGCAGCTGATTGAGTGCCAAGATGATATAGCAGTGGCTCCGAATTTGGATTTCCCGGAGAGCCTGTGGCGCTCAGTGTTTGAACACTATACAAGAAGCTATGCCCAGCTAAAAAGGCCGATAAATCGATTATCTGAGTGCTTGTTTCTCCGCCCCGCTCTGACACAAACACAACAAGTCCATCGTCATTTGAAAATCCGTGTGTATCGATGTGCCCAGAGGTGTTTCTATGTTCATAATCAAAGATCGGGGTAGCGCCCACTAAGTTATTCGACAGTAACTGAAATGCCGATCCTGCCAGTGAAAGGCCCTCGCCATCTACATCGAGATGGGAGCTAAGTTGAGACCCGCTATTACGTAATGGCCAGGCGTGGGCACCATCAACACCAGAAGTAACCATTTTATAGAACATCTCGACTAGGTATGACGCATGAAGTATTCCTCCTTCACCGACATTTGGATGCGTCAAGGGTGCGCGAATGTTCCATTCTGTTAGATAGTTGAGGAGGCTAGGTAGGCTGCTTGATCGCGCTTCATTAGTTTCGTTCAGGAAGTCAAAGACCTCGAAAATCCGCTCCGGGTTTGTATCAATGTTTTGGATTTGTTCATCACCATAATAGTGCAGTACCCAGCCATCCATTGCGTCAAGCGCCCCTTGGACTGACGTAAGCGCATTGATAATCTGAGTGTTCTGCGCAAAGACCCACGGCTGACTGGGAACCTGAATTGGTCCGTGGTCTACTACAACAGTGAGTCCATTTAGTTCCGGCGGTGCATCACCGACGCCGTAGTTGTTCAGATCACTCCAGAGTTCCCCATTACTCAATTCGTACACATTTAAGAAGACAGGCTGAAAAGGTGTTGGAGAGTATGTACCTGTCGCCGCTGTTCCCTGTATAAGGATATTGGGTTGCTCTTGCCTAGACATCCCAATTCCGAGCAGTGCATCTTCGATCGCAACAGTTAAATGAGCCGCTAGTAAGCCATATTCGGAGGCCGTCATCTCTCCGCTTCCCCAGAACTCGTTCCCGATCTCAAATGCTTCGATCGTTACGCCACGGATTGAAGCGTCACTTAGTGCTTCGATCACGAAATCAGTGACGTCGCTTACATATGTTAAGTCAATGCTCCGCTTACCAAATGTTCCGTCTAGGAGTGCTTCTTCTGCGCTAGCGCTCAAACCGGTACGTGTTGGTATCACAAGTGTGACGCTTGAGTTGAGTGTAGCGGCTTCGTCCAAGAAAGTGTGAAACGGAACTAATTCTACGCTGTTTCCGTGATGAATTAAAGAAGATCTGTTTGGATTATTTATGTCAAAATACCATTCTGTTACCGAACCTCCGGGATACCTGAGTGATGATACGCCAAGTTCAACAATACTCTCCTGGAAATCGGATGATTGATCGGTTATGTCGGTCTCGCTAATCAGCGTATTTCCGCCAAATAGCGCAGGCGTGATCCAAGTTGCGTTTTCGACCGTGAAAGGAACTTGGTTCTCGATCTGAAATACCTCGCTGGAAGCGTTGGAGTTCGAGATTTGCATTAAGGACCTCTTTCGGCTTTGTTTTCACAATGATCAAATGTCGCTTGGGCGTAAAGAGAACGAAATTATGACAAATATTGGAGCGCCTTCTAAAGTTTTTCCTTTCTCTTGGTGGACGTATTGGCGGTTTAGGTTTACTCGGGTTGCAATCAGCCGCTGCAGTAGCTGATTCTCGGCTCATAAGGCCTAAGGGTGAACGCGTTTGATCTGTTGTGACTGGCCGATGCCTTGATGGCGTGTCTTGAGCCCTTTGTCCCCAAGTCATTTGGCTGGCCGCGCGTCTTTGATTGGCGGTGGTGCGTGAGATCAACTTCATCGACCGCCATGTCACGCAATGGCGGATGCCACCACTGCCTTCGGTCCTCACGAGAGAAGCTTCGACCGTTAGAAACGAGTGATGGATAGGATTCCTCTTTTTCCGGAGATGATGGTCGGACTGGCGGAAGGTTGCAATGCAAGACGGCGCATATGTTTCCCAGCGATCCATCCGGCCAACCGAGAATGCACCACAACCGATCGCCCGCGCGGGCGCCGCGCTTCATGGCGCCGGGCGACGTCTTGGCTAGAAGAAGCGACCCATTTCAAATTTCGTCGCTGAGCTGTGATTTCAGGAAGCTCACCGTAACTGTGAAGATGCGGTGACTGACACGGTTGTTAGGCGGATGGGCTCGGATTTTTTTGCGACAATCGAGCTAAGACCTGCGGTTCTGTTTGACGATCAAACGACCAAAGAGTCCCGCTCTCTAGGTCTCTGCGCTCCTTCAGATTTTTCGACATTAATGAACGGCTGTTTTTGACGGCCGCACTACGACATTACGAAATCGAGTTAAGATACGACCTTTTTGTCTACGCGGACTTCAATGACATACACACTTGCCCGCTCGGCCGCACGGCGAAAGGTGTCTGGTCGGTTCAGGCCCTTGAACTGCAGATCGACTGCAACAACTCCTTAAGCGGTGAACTCATGCGTTCGCTGTTAGCGGCCTGAGCGAACGCGTGAGTTTTGATCGTGTTCTGTTGCATTCTGAGCAAGTGCTTGCCTAGGAGTTCGACGGCTTTAAGCCGTCAGAGATACCAACAGTTGTAAAGCCGTTGCGCAGCCTTTGTCGCCCTTGAGGCTGCTATCGAAGCAAAACGAGTTCTCAGTGATTACGCGATTTTATGGGGCGAGTAGTGCCTTCGAAGGTCTTTCGGGCCCCATTGCTCGTAGAAGTAGATGCCATCCTCGATGTATGAAATGACTACCGAAATGTCTGTAGCCATCTCCTACGTACGTGCAGTTTCCACAATAAACAGAGACAGATCAATTGCTTGGAAGCTGAAGTGGTGCCCGGGGGCGGAATCGAACCACCGACACGAGGATTTTCAATTAGCCTCGTGAACCGCGTGGCCCGTCTCAGGAGCGCTCAGCCCGTAACGCAGCGCTTTGAAAAGCTTGACGTTTACGCTCGGCAGATTGTCTCGACCTGTCTCATGCCTGAGCATTCAAGCTCACCGGCTCCGCTACCCAACTGATACCCACATCGCAGTTTTGCACGCACAGCGTTGTGTCGGCGACCTCGGGCGAATCTTTGCGTTCTGGCATGACCGTGAACAAGTGTAGTTTTTCTGTGGGTCTGCTTGCCATGCGTTCGACAAAGCGGAGCAAGATACCCGTGGCATCCATCGTCCGTTCATGGCAACCTCCGTACAACAAGCCGTTTCACTCCGCAATTTCGCAAAAACCTTGTCAGAAACCAAACTTGGCAAGAAGGTCCTGACTTGTGGTGTTACAGCTTACCGTTAGAGTGCCATTGGGCTTTGACAGCACAAGAAGAAGCGAAAAGGTTGAGATCAATAGATGCGTGACTCTGCAGATATCGAATTTGGGAAAAAGATACTTAAGGACGGCGAAAGTTATCTTCAGACTGTGGCAGGTCAAGCCGCTTGGAAATTTGGAGACATGTGGTTTTTTGATGAAGATGAGTACAATGCAGTATCTGATGTAAAGACGGTTATAAGCAACTATGTACATAGCGAGAACCGGAAGCGGCCGCTTTGCATCGCTGTTTTTGGGCCTCCGGGAAGCGGGAAATCCTTCGCAGTACGGCAGATACAAAAAGCCATTCAAGAAGAATATGATGGTAAGTATCACTTTCCGTTCTCGGAAATTAATATGACCCAAATCTCAACGCAAAGAGACCTCTACCTGTCATTTAAAGAAGTCAAATCCGCAGTTAATGCCTTTTCGACCTTCAGCGGACCCAAACCAGTGCCGTTTGTTTTTGTTGACGAATTTGACGTCGCGTATCAGGGCGTTAGTCTAGGTTGGTTAAATTGGTTTCTTGCTCCAATGCAAGACGGCCACGTTGGGCACGGCGACGAGAAGTTTGAACTATCCGACGCAATTTATTTTTTTGCTGGTGGGACAGCACCTGCAATGGACAGCTTTTTCAGGCCAGGCACACGTGAGTTTGTCAACGCAAAAGGCCCGGATTTCGTAAGTCGCCTGAGAGGGCACATAGATATCTCTGGGCCGAATCATGATCAACGAACGTGCGCCAGACGAGCGCTCATTATGCGCCATTCGATTTTGGAGAAGAACGGGACTGCGGATCTCGAAATATCTGAAGATTTGGTGTCTGCCTTTTTTGCAGAAGGTCGGTTCAAGCATGGGGCGCGTTCCATAAGCGTTCTCTTGGACATGGCGAAATCAGTCGCAGAGCATGAGAGTTCAGATGTTATATGTAGGGAACATCTACCAAGCCCCCACATTCAGGCAATTCACGCTGATCAAGGCCCTCTATCTTCTGCAAGCATAGGTGGATTGATTGGCGTAAGTGTTGGTCAGAACATTCAAGAGGATGATGACAGCTTCGGCGCGCAGATTGCTAAATCGATCATTGGCGGGCTGTGGCAGTACGGCGCAACTATCAGCTATGGCGGCAAGTGGGATCGAGCCCTTACTGACAAGATCATCGAGGACAGTAGCCTTGATGGAATCGCACCGGCTATTGAACCTGAACGCGTCGAAGTTTTCGCCCGCGAAGACAAACCAGGGGCTGTTGAATACCCGGGAGTGAAGGTTGTTCCAGTTCGTACATACTTACGGAACTTGGGAGCGGGTGATGACCAAGACCGACTTCGTGCCAGTCTGGCTGCATTCCGAATGCGATGGATGCTCAGCTGTAGGTCAGTAGCCCGTGTTTTGATCGGCGGCAAATTGACCGATTATTCTGGTAGAATGCCCGGTGTCATCGAAGAAGCTGTACTTGCGCTCTACTTTCAGCAGCCGATCTTCGTAATCGGGGCCGGTGGTGGTGCATCTAAAGTTGTGGGAGAATTGCTTGGGTTGGCGACTTCCGAAAGGCATGGTGCTGAACACATCCAAGAGGATGACCTAGTAATGGATCCGGCACCCGAGATCGTCACCGAAAACAACGGCCTGTTTCGTGCATCGGATGGGACTGATCTGCCGATGTCTCCTGCTGAAGCCACATCATTCATCGCGAGACACGCTTTCGGTGGCCCTCTTTGGCCGGACAACGGATTGAGCTTGTCCGAAAATAGACTGCTGTTTTCGACAGATAATCCACGTGAAATCAGCGAGCTGGTCCTCCGCGGCCTCATTACCCGATTTAACTAAGGTTGCTACAAGATGTTGTGAAAGCCATGACCATTGGATCAAAATATGCAAAATTCCAAGGTTCATAATCGAACCGACTTGAGTTATACTGGTTAAGCGAGGGGTTAGGGATCCGAACATGCCGAGAAGCGTTTTCGCACTAATAGTCTGCCCCTTGAAGGAGGAGTGGAATAGTGTTGTTGACCGCTGTTTCGACCTCGAGACGGTGTCCAAGGGCACTGCGCTTGCCAAGTTGTCTTCGCTCAATCAAACCTTCGATGTCGTAATCTGCACGCCAATGGAAAAAGGGTCAGTGGCGTCTGCGGTGGTGACCGCGAATGCACTACATAGATTTGACCCTAAATACATTTTTTTGGTTGGTATATGCGGGGGTCTTTCCAGAGATAGCAAATCAGCTTTAGAGTTTGGTGACGTTGTTTTTTCCAGTGCCGTAATTAGGGTCGAGAATAGTAAAATTCTGGACAGACCTGATCCGAAAGCATTTGACGTGAGTTTTAGCGTTAGCGTTATTAATAGTGAATTAGTGTCTGCGTTTAAGCACTATCGCTCTCGATTGAAAAGGCGTGAAATCAGGTCTAACCTTGAGGTGGCGCAGGTTGCGTCACAATCCCCAAGAATTGAAATTGGCACTTCGGCATCCGTTGATTCGGTAATCAAATCTTTGCGGTATGGTAACAAAATCCTCAATATGGTTCGATCTGAAATTCGATCTATGACCCCTGTTTCTGTGGAAATGGAGTTTAGTGGTGTAGAGATGGCCGCGCGCCAAGCTGGAATAGACGATCGACTAATGATGGTTCGCGGTGTGAATGATATGGCTGATGACTTCAAAATGCATGATCAAACCCATTCGAGATCAAGCGCAAGGCAGAACGCGTCCTTCGTTGCAACTGATTTTCTCAAATACCTCTGGGAGAATGATCCGATCCAGGACGTGAGGCTCTAGCGGGATCAACACGCCGCTCGGTGTTGCTTTCATCCTAAGGCAAGCTGTAGCAACTTATCTAGGATTGTCCCTGACGAGGAGCTTCTATTCACCCTATCATGAGCTTATGAGACGCAAGCTCACCACAAAATTCATCGAAAGCAAAAAGCCTGATCCAAAGAAACGCCTCGATTTTCGGGACGAGTTGATGCCGGGTCTTGTCCTACGCATCAGCACCTCGGGCACCAAGACGTTCTGCCTGCACAAGCGCATCAATGGCAAAATGCGGCGACTGACCATCGGACGGTTTCCCATCATGTCGCTGGCCGAGGCGGTCGAACGAGTGCGGCAGGTGCTCTACGAAATCGAGACGGGCCGGTTCGAGGATCGCACGGGCATTGAGGTCGAAACCAAGCCGACGCTTGGCGACGTGACGCCCGATTACATCGAGAAATACGCCAAGGTTCACAACCGCGACTGGAAGCGCAAAAAAGCCCTGCTGGCCAAGTTCACGACGCTGCACGACAAACGGATCGACCAGATCAAGCGCGCCGATGTTGTGAAAGCCTGCGACGTGATCCACAAATCCGCACCGACGAGCGCAAACCGTGCCATGGCCCACCTAAAGCACTTGATGGGGTGGTGCGTCGAGCGCGGCATGATAGAGGCCAACCCCATCTCGGGGATGAAGCCACTATCGAAGGAAAAACCACGTGAGCGTGTCCTGACGGATAACGAACTGGGCGCACTGTGGGCGGTCTGTGGCGATGAAGGCTATCCTTTCGGGGATTGCATGAAGCTATTGATGCTTAGCGGCCAGAGACGTGCTGAGGTCGCTGAAATGCGTTGGTCTGAACTCGACCTCGAAAAACGCCTTTGGACGCTGCCTTCGTCGCGGGCAAAGAATGGCAAGCAGCACACGGTGCCGATCACGGACGCGATGTTTGAGGTGCTTCGCAAGACGCCGAGGTTCTTCAATTCTGACTACGTGTTCACGACCACCGGCAAGTCGCCCGTATCTGGTTTCGGTCGCGTGAAGGATCGGCTCGACAAGGCATTGCCCGAGGGCACTGAGCCGTGGATCATTCATGACCTGCGCCGCACAATGTCCACCATTATGGCGAGGCTGGGCGTTCCGCAGCCCGTCACCGAAGCACTGCTCAACCACAAGACAGGTGTGGTCTCAGGCGTGGCCGCTATCTACAATGTCTATTCATATGCGGACGAAAAGCGCGAGGCGCTTGCGCTTTGGAACAGGCATGTCGAAAAAGTCACCAAGTCAGCAATACTACCTGAAATACCGCGACTTGGGGTGGCTGGATCGGCCACTTCCACCAGCGCCTGAGTTCTTCCCAGAAAAAACGGTTGCCCGCTTGTGTCGTGGATGTGGTGCAGGTGGTGACATCGACCGCCAGCGCTTAGCTGGAGAACTTCGGACCATCGCCAATGTCTTTTGGGTCGCGGCCATGTCCAGCCCTCTCGGCATCCAAGGAGGGCCAGGGTCACAGACGCCTGATGCCAGAAAACGAAAGATCGCTAGTTCGGTTTTGCACCCCGCCGAAAAGTTGATCGATGCGCTTTCCGACGAAAACCTCAACTTTCTATCAGAGTGGCCTGATGAATTGCCATCGGCACCGCCGAACCGGCATGCACTCATTGAAGAACTGACCAAACTAGCCAACCGAACCCGCGATCTTTTCGAGGTCTTGGATGATCGAAAACGAAAAGGCTCGGCGATTTCGCAGGAGTTCAAGATCGATTTCGCGAACGCGCTTGCAGACGTATTTGAGCGTCACTTTGAAAACGCGCAGCATTCGCGAGGTGGCTATGATCGAACACCTAACCCGAGTAGCGAGTATCTGGCCTTTCTGACGGCCTGCGCGCAGGAAGTGTTCGGCGACGACTTCAAGCTCTCGGGAAACGTCTTGGACGAAGTCGCCAAGCTGCGCGGCAACCGATAAACCTACGCATCCAACGCGCAGCCTTGGCTACGCCTTTGATATCGCCGGATTTCAATCTGTCATATGTTGTCCACACATGGGGCCGGCCCCTTTGTCAATCTGACGAAAGGGAAAACCATGAAGGACGAAGTTCACCTGCGAACGCTCGCCTCCCGCGCCGACCTAAAGCGCCTTGGGATCAATGTGAGCAACACGACCCTGCTCCGCTGGGAGGCCCGTGGGCGGTTCCCTAGGCGCGCCCGTCCTGGGGGCACCACCGTCGCGTGGTTCATGTCCGAGATCGAGGACTGGCTCGCTGACCGCGCCGATGAACGCGCACGCACGCATTACTCGGATTACTGACCGAGGGGCACTGAATGCCCCCGTCAGTGTAAATCCCGCAGCACAAAAAACGACCTTGCATAGGCGACCAAGTCGGCAGGGACCAACCACCTTTATGATCGGATACAACATGACCACGACTGCCAAAAACGCCGACCCTCTAAATGTTCATGATGTGCGTCTCTTTAACGACTACGAAGATGACTATGATATTCGCTGCAGTCAGTTCTGGCTTTTGTCTGACATTTGGGAGCGAACTTTCGAACAGTTTGAGAGTGCGTTTGCATTTCTTGCCTTCAGGTGTGTTGAAACAGGACGATGGCATGAGCACGCAATATCAAAGAGTGAGTCGAACCTCGAAGTTTGCAGACTTCTGGAAAGCTATTCGCGATGGGATTTCGACCAGTATTTTTGCCCTAACCTGTTTTCCAAACCAAGACGACAGCGCAGACACGCTCTAAGAACACGCTTCGGTTGGTGCGATATCGACGGTAGTGACCCAGAGGATTACGATCCCGACCCGAGTCTGGTTTGGGAAACTTCTCCAGGCCGATATCAAGCGCTCTGGGCTTGGGACAGCTACCATGAACCGAACGAAGCCGAGCAGCACTCAAAGGCGCTAGCGTACCGACACGGTGGAGACCGAAACGGCTGGTCCATCACCAAAATGTTGAGGCTGATGGGATCAGTTAATCACAAGCTGCAGTACGACGAACCCTTTGTCTATGCGCTTGGCTGTGACTGGACCAAGATCAGCGAACGTCCAGTCGCATTGCCATCTGATACAACCAGTTCGATGCACCCGTTGCCGGAGGTGGATGTTGACCCGACTGCACTCGACCGAGACGCGGTGATCAAGAAGTTCAGCAAGAACCTTCATCCGAAAGCCCGAGCGATGATGCGAAACAAAAAAGTCTACGAACCCAACCGTTCTGCCCAGGTTTTTCACATGATCGCCGCGCTCCACGAAGCAGGCGCGTCTCACGAAGAGATCGCGAGCGTGATTTGGCACAGTCCCTATTTCGTCGAGAAGCATGGATATGACGTTGCCAAGCTTAACGAGGAGATCGCCCGTGTCGTCGGTAAGCTTGAGGCGAAAGAATGAAACAAGAAGACACTTTCCGAACCCTCGACGACATTGAAGCCAAGGAAATCGATTGGCTTTGGCCGTCGCTGATCCCCTACGAGAAGACCACAATTCTCGAAGGCGACCCCGAACTCGGCAAATCGTATCTTTGTATGCATATCGCGGCTGTGGTGACCACAGGTGGGAAACTGCCCGATGGATCAAGGGTCGACAAAGGCAATGTCCTCTATATCAGTTCAGAGGACGACGCTGCCGACACAATCAGGCCACGCATGGAGCAAATGGGGGCGGACCTTACCCGGGTCCGCGTCCTCGATGACTTTCTGGTTTTTGATGACAAGGGCTTGCGACGCCTCAGAGACGAAATGGAAGAGCACACGCCCGATTTGGTGGTGGTAGATACTCTTTACTCCTTTCTGTCGGACAAGGTGGATCTCGGCAAACCGACGTCGATCCGAGCCGGGCTTCACAAGCTGGACCGCTTATTCAAGGAGTTTGGCCCGGCGGTCATTGTGATCCGTCACTGGACGAAGGGCTCGAAGGGAAAGGCGATCTATCGGGGTGTCGGCGCTATTGATGTCGTCGGCGTTGTTAGAACCACACTCGCCGTCGCGGCGCACCCAGACGATGAGAAGTTGCGCATACTCGCCCAAGTCAAAAACAACATCGGCGCGAAGCAGCAAGGTTTTGTCTATGAAATCGTGCCGCAAGAGAAAGGCTTGCCGGTGATCGAATGGCGCGGGCGAACTGATTACTCGGCCAACGACCTTGAGAGCCAAGGGCAAGACGGCAGAAGCGAGTTCAACCGCGCAGTCGAATTTCTTGAAAGGGAGCTGGCAACTGGTCCACTGGCCTCTGCCGAATTGTTCGAACGCGCAGATAGACAAGGCATTTCACGCCCGACTCTCAATAGGGCTAAGTCCGAGGCAGGCGCAGTATCGGAAAAGAAAGGGAAAGGCTGGATTTGGCGGCTTGATGAAGCCTGATCCTGAAGATGCTCAAGTTGATCAACGTACTCACGAAACTGGTGATCATCATTACTATTGATGTTTGTCAGCGATATGCTGAGAAAGATGAGAAACTTGAGCAACTTCGTCTGGCGTCTTGTAGGGAGCGGCTAGCGACCCAAAACCTTGGCCGTGGATATGACCCCTTGTCTGCCCGGGGGACGAGCGCCGTTAAAAAAAACGCCTCCCTCCCCCCCCTGTGGTCGCCCCGTGACAGCGCCGCGCGGAACGCATCGGGCCGACCCGTTGACTATGAATCAGTCTTTCGGGCGTGAGCCGGAGCCGAATTGCTGAACCTTTTCATGCGGTCCGCATTGGTGCGGGGTGGCGGAAGCGCCCGCCGGGTTCCACTCGGGTTGCAAACTGCTTGGGCGGAGGTGCTGGCGGTCATCCCTGCACCCACCCCTTGCGATGGTAGTGGCGCAGCACGATGGCGCGGTTGAACAGCGGCATGCCGATCCACAGGCCATTGAGCGTGAAGAACGACAAGATCGCCCACAGGAGCATGCCCTTAAACAGGTAGTAGAACGGGCCGAACAGCAGGCACCACAGTCTGTGCCAGTTTCCCAAGATTGTCTTCGTCTGGCCGTTGAAGGCCCATGTTGCCTTGATCGTCATCGCCGATTTCCTCGTTGGCTGGTTTCGATGCCAGCGCGATAAGATCGGTGACCATCGCCCGTCAGGGTAAATCCCGCGCGACCTATGGAGACCGCAGGGGGACCATGCCGATGACCGCGCCATCCCATCTTCCGAGACGGATCGTATGTGCTGCCCTCGCAGCGCCTCAGAGTGGGCGCAGGAGCGGCACTTGGCGGTTTTTGGCGGTGTGTGGGCGGAGAATATCGAGTCGGCGC
The DNA here is from genome assembly GCA_964614205.1 of uncultured Loktanella sp. Classification (GTDB taxonomy): domain Bacteria; phylum Pseudomonadota; class Alphaproteobacteria; order Rhodobacterales; family Rhodobacteraceae; genus Yoonia. The sequence continues at coordinate 18,266 of CAZTKF010000037.1, forward strand.
TCAGTAACCCGCTCCGCTGCTTTAAGGGCATGCCACCGCCCGGCGCTGCGCCGTGGTCGCCTCGCACAGGTGGTAAGCACGGGCCGGAGGCGCTCTGCCGGGCGTGGAACTGGTGGTCGTGCTCTTGGGGGCTGGACGGTCCGTTCGCGCGGATCACCTCCTTTGCGCCGCCTCCGTGGCGCTGGTCGCCAAATCGAAGCACGCAGCTCCAGCGACCATCCCGCGCAGAATAAGAACGCCTCAGCGCGGTGCACAGCGCGCCAGCCGGGATTGCGACGGGATCACTATGCCCGAGGCGCGCCCCGGCGCTCCTGGCTCAATGCAACGCCGCCGCGCGCGCGTTTCGCTCTCGGTGCTCGGGGTTAATTGCAGGTCATTCCGAGTTGCACACCGGCAGCCTACCGTGCGCCTCGACATGCTCCCAGATTAGCCTTCGCTCGGCATAGGCGATGTAGGGGTGCAAGATTTCCGGCTTGGGGTCGATCCCGTCAGGCAGGTGAACTGCAACGAATAGGCCAGTCGTGTCGCCGTCGAACATACCGTTAAAAGTGACACCCCCGGCATGGCCCTTCCGCCCAGTGGTCGCCGACCTAAGAAACGTCCGTATCCTGTGGCGTATTCCCTTCGCGCCCCATGTCCGACCGATGTAGACAGTGTTGTCCGGTTCGCCACGCGCAATCAAATACACGCCTGCGCTGTCGGGCAGGGTCGAACGTTCGGTCCAAGCGACAAGATGGGACAGCGCCAGTTTCACCAAACCCCGATCTGCGAGCGCCCTCGCGATTGACTGGTGATCGGGGTGTTGGAAATCCGCGATAGCACGGACCCTGTGCCTTTAGCCGGGGCCTGTTGTATAACACAGGCACCCCGACCATAGGGTCAAGGTTTCAGCCGATTGCTCGGCCTAGCTATCGAGGGGTTTCCACGCCCCAACATGGCCGCGTCTGCCATGTCGAGATCAGTCATAGCAGTAGAACGAGAAAAGCCAAAGATGTTCTGGGGTTATCCCTGACACGCTTCCGGCCTTCGTCTTATCGATCTTCATCAGCAACTTAGGAGATCGACATGACCGAGATCGTGACGCTCAAGGCCATCTGCGACGAACTGAAGATTGACCCGCGCGAAGCGCGCGAACGCCTGCGCGCCGCCGCCGGTGACGCCAAGGCAAACCCCGAACTCGCGAAAGCGAGGAAGCCACGCACACCGTGGCAATGGGTGAAGGGGTCCAAAGCACTTGATGAAGCCAAGCGGGCTCTGAAGTGAGAAGAAATCGAGTATTGTCTTGAACGACTTCTTGCCGTCAAAAAGGGCTTGACATAACAATGGCTCTTGACAGCCACCTTGGGGGTGGCTGGCTCGGGCTACAGTATGAACTTGAATGAACTAACTCTTGAAAGCAAATCAGTTGCGAAGCCGTCCTTCGAAGATTGGCTTCAAGGCCGCAGCGCTCAGCTTTTGTCAACGAATTTTGGCTCAGAAGCCATTGCCTTTCAGAACTGGCGCAATTTCAAAGAAGCATTTGCGCCGGAGCTAATTGGTCAGGCATTTGAGGAGACATCCAATCGACTGAATAGAAGAGTTGAAACTTGCATGGATCCGTTCGGAGGGTCAGGCACAACGGCATTGGCATGTCAGTTCCTTGGAGTTAGCCCAACTACCATCGAAGTGAACCCATTTTTAGCTGATCTGATAGAAGCCAAGCTTTGTAGCTACGACGTCGAACGGCTAATTAAAGACTTCACCTGCGTGGTCGAAGAACCGATCCGCCACGTGGAGAATCCTCTACCAAACTTACCGCCGTCCTTTGTTGAGCCCGGAGTCAAGGGCAGGTACATCTTTAGTCGTGAAGTAGCTTCAGTTCTGCATGTTCTTCGCAGGCGGATTCTCAATTTGGAGAATTCAGCGAACCGAAGGCTAATGAGAGTACTACTAGGTGCAATAGCATTACCGGTAAGCAACGTCGTGGTTAGTGGAAAAGGCCGCCGGTACCGAAAGAACTGGTTGGACAGAAAGCTTTCTAAGCAGCAGGTAGTTCAAGATTTTTCCGATGCAGTTATTCGCGCAATCTTCGATATCAAGCGCTACTCTGATCGACAAAGAGCCGACTATCGCCTCCTGCGAGGTGACTCGAGAAAGCTCATTCCGGATGATCAGAAATTTGATATGTGCGTTTTCTCGCCGCCATATCCAAACTCATTTGACTACACTGATGTCTACAACGTTGAACTTTGGCTGTGCCAGTACTTGAAGGACTTCAAAGAGAACAGATCCCTTCGCAAGGAAACTCTTCGTAGCCACGTTCAGGTGGCAAGGGGCTATGAGACAGCTGAATTGAAGTCTTCGACGCTAGAGGATGTTTATAGACAACTCTCCGACATACGTGACTCGCTTTGGAGCAAGAGCATCCCGGATATGGTGCGTGCCTACTTCGACGATATGAATACAATTCTGGCTCGTCTGTACACTCAAATAGAGCCCGGTGGGAACGTGTACATGGTTGTGGGAGATAGTCAGTACTCAGGAGTTCCTGTGCCTGTCGCTCAGATCCTAGAAGAATTGAGCACTTCTCTGGGTTTTCAGGTATCGGGTGCAGAACCGTTCCGCTCGATGCGCGCTTCCCCTCAGCAGGGTGGTAGGAAAGAACTCTTAGAAACGTTGATTACGCTGTCCCGGTAGCTTGAGATTTGCGAATGTCTCTAGCTGCCTTCGCAGATCGATAAAGAAAGCCACGCCACAACAATATCTCGTTTTCGCTCGCTGCATCCAGTATATTTTGGAAACAAGCATCATCTCCATCGTCGGCAGTTCTCATGTCGAAACAGCAAAGGGCTCCTTTCAGTGCACCCATTTTGGCTCTATAGGCAATGGCTTGGTAAAGCCCATCCTCAATAGCCTGCTCGTGATTGGTAGTAGATTTGTTTCCCGATGAAGTCATGTCACAGAGAGCTTTGAGTTCCAAAAGCCATTCGCAGACAAAAGCCGTAACTCCACTGGTAGAAAGAGTCTTTTTGTGGATGGCCACATCTGCACGGCCTTCTTCAGTTGGCGTTTCAGCCCTAACGTTGTGGTTGCAGAACACTGCTGAAAGAGCATCTACTAACCGCCCTTGAATGCGTTCTTCTGGTCGGCTCTCGGGCACTCCTTTTCCTGCCTCGCGCCAAATTCTCATGCCGTGCGCTTCTATAGAGATACTGGGTGTTTTGATTTTCTCACGAAAGTTTTGCAGAGCTTCTAGAATAGCATCCGCTGAGATTGGTACGTCGTCAAAGTATATTGCATCGGCTGTTTCTCTCTCAATTAGCCCATCTCTATAGAATTTTCCAATTGGACGCTCGCCACGCCAATCGACAACGATAGCGGGCAAATCACCTAAACCCTTTTCGGAAATAACTTCGAAAAGCTTGTCGATGCTTTCCCAATCCAAATCTAGCTGGTACGCAGACGTCAAAGCCACGGATGCGATAAAAACTTGGTCTCCAACTGGGTCGTTTCCATGCTCCAGTAAGGGTTGTTCTATGTGATCGCATAGTTCTCTGCTTTCGGCCAAATCCTCACTAAGTAGAAATAATGAGTAGGAGCCGGTTTCACCCTTCGAACACCTTAACGATATCAGGCTGCTGACCCGTCGAGCAAACTTCGTAGGAAGCGACCCTCCAGCAGCCCCTGGAACGCCTTCCGCTTCCGCAAGGTCCCCAATTTCATCCAGCGAGACACCGCCGAAAGTTGTCACGTCAGCCATGTACCCGCCTTTTCATCAATCGCATGTACATGACTAGTTTTTCGGCCCGGCTTAGCGAAACATTCTCGGGCGCAAATCGTTGAAACTCCTGCGCCACAAGCCAAGAAGCGTTGTCGTTCGTGGAAGAAACCCATTCAGCGAAATCGACGATCCTGCCTTCAGCAATTGACGGATCAGAATACGCTGCATCCACAACCGCTACATCATCTCGCAGCTCAGTTTGAATTCCCACAAATGCATCCGCAAGCTCTAGCAAGAAGCCTTCGGATTGGTTTTCATCCGGCATTTTTTTGATGGCTGCCAAAAGTTCTCTGCACTTTTCTCTTCTGAGTGAGAACGATGCTATTAGTCGCGCTTCGCCACCATCCTCGGAGGTGGAAAGTGACAGATCTGTAACTGTTACCAAGCCATCGCCAACCAGATAGTCTAATTCCCTTTGAACCACGGGGAAGAAGGGCGAGCCATGCTCCTTTAATACCGATCCTTCGAAAGGGTGCAGATCCCATAGAGGGCTAAGCACGTTCACAAAGAATGCAAAAGAATGAAAGGCAGCTCCTTCAATGGGAGTCCCCCCCACTCGTTCTAGTGCATCGAACATTTGCACCAATTTGGCCCTAACAAACAAGCTATGATATTCACTTGAGGCCACGACTAGCTACCAATTCCTGCACTCAGTATGTCGTGAATTTTTCCAGTATACTCACTCTTCAGTGTTCTAAGCGCTGCGGTTGGGGCACCTAACTCGACAAGGTTGATGAGGCGCTGCCTTCTCAAGTCCATCGTTGTATAGTGGCCTAGTGTGCGTGGGATAAATTCTCCTTCAACCACATTGCATGCCAAAATGATTGTGCTGTCGTCTCCCTCTGGGACGAGTGACGCAAAGAAATCTCCTGCTTTTTCAGCGAAAACTGCATCGACAGAGCCTTCGGGACCATCAACCACAAAAGATCCATAACCGTTCCCAAATACTTTGAGGAAGCTCACCCTAAAGATAAGATCCAAGTACTCTTGCTGAGACAACGAAACCTGTGTCTGCTCTCTTCTAATGAAGTCTCCATCCGTCGCGGCACTGGTCATTTCGACTTCAAACGCAGGAAACTCAAACGTCTCGCCCGCTTGACCAAACTTTGTCCTTCTGGGTGCATAAACAAGACGCACATCTTCTGAGAAAAAGGACCTCGCCAAACTGTTGAAGGAGCCTTCGAATTCGATGCGGCGTTCTTCCATTGCCTCTGATAGATTCCTCAGCAAAGATGCAATTTCGTTCTCCGCAGTGATCCTTTCCTGTACGTATGCATCGACTTCACGACGAAGGATCGAAATCTCATCTTCTGTTCGAGCCAAGGAAGCTTGATCAGTATCTGGCAGCTTTCTTTGCAACGAGCGGACCGAACGTCTCGTATCATCTACTTGTTTGCGTGCGCTTTGCAGTGCTCGCTCGGTTTCACGATAGTGTACTCCAGCCTGCTCGTGGCGCTCCCTCCGTTGAGATGTTCTAAGCCGCGCGTTCGTTAGCTGTTCATAGACTTGCGCAGCCTTCTCGTTTAGCGCTGACGCTGTCGAGACCAACGAGTCCACGTTGTGACGTTTGTTCCCGCAAACCAAGCACCGATCTTCATTCCTTCGATTTTCCAATAGTTGTGCAGCGTCTGACGCATCGTTGCCGCAGGCGATACAGTGCCGCTCTGAGAGTATTTTCAGATAGATGTACTGTTCGTTCAGGCTTGCCCCAGCAAAGGCGTGTTGAAGAGATCGGTACTTTATCTCCTCATATTCCTGCAGAATGTCCTCTGTTTCCCTTTCTGCCTGTTTGAGAGAAATGCGTGTATCCGATCTATGGACCTCTGCTTGTTCGAGTTCTCGCTTCATATCCAGCTCATAAGCCTGAGCCGCTTCAAAATCGGCGTCGGCACTAGCCAGTCGCGCTCGAGTCTCAGTTAGGCTTTGATGCTTATCTTCTTCTTTCTTGCGCCGTTTTATGATCCGACTGATGTTGGCGTTCAGGTTTCTCGCAGAACTGTCAGCAGATATAATTTCTGCTTCCAGTTTTCGGAGCTTGACTGCTTCGGGGGAAAGAACGGCGCGAAACAACTCGTATTGAGCTTCTAAGCTCCAGATTAACAGCTCACGTTCCTCCAAAAAAAACGTGATAAAGTCGATCATTCTCACAGCATCTACAAATCGACCGACACCCATCGCCTTAACAAGTAGGCTCCGATACTCATCCTCGTCAGTAGTTTCGTCATTTTCAACAGGGCCACGAAACGTGGCGGAGACAAGTTTCAAGTCGCTAAGGCGACGCGTCACGGAACACGTCGTTTTTCCAAGGTGGATTGTCAGAGTAGAATTTGCGGACTCTGCGGCATCTCCGACGCGGACAGCGAACAATCGATTGTTGAGGGCAAACATATCGGAGGTCGATCCAGCAAACCCCGGCTTTCTTGCTCTCACTGCTCCAATCAAAGTGTGCTTTAGAACTAATAGAAGTGTGCTCTTCCCAAGCCCATTAACGCCCAGTACGATCCAAGGCCCCGACGTCAGGTCGATATCGATCCCGTCTCCGCCGCTACCGCCCGGGTAGAGCGAATAGCCGTCAACCTTGATCTTCTTGTAAACGGGAAAGTTAATCAATTTTCGTGCCTTAGCTTGTAGTTGTTCTCAACGCTAGGGGAGAATTCCTAAACCTACCAGAACAACGTTAGGGAAAACCTTGAAAAATACACCTACAGATTGCCGCATTCGAACAGCTTCGCCCAACTAGGTGTTCCAGAGTTGGTAGTTGTGCCCTTTGATACCCCACTGATACCCGACAACGCCTTTTTCGCCAAAGGAGGAAGAGCGAATCGACGTAAAGCATTATTTTTATTGAATTAAATGGTGCCCGGGGGCGGAATCGAACCACCGACACGAGGATTTTCAATCCAC
>CAZTKF010000038.1:0-24374 GCA_964614205.1 uncultured Loktanella sp.
TGGGACATTACCGTGAAATGCTGTTGATCCGGCGATTTGAGGAAAAGGCGGGCCAGCTTTATGGCATGGGTCTGATCGGCGGTTTCTGCCACCTCTATATCGGGCAGGAAGCGGTTGTTGTGGGCCTTGAGGCTGCAGCCGAAGAAGGCGACAAGCGCGTCACATCCTACCGCGACCACGGCCATATGCTGGCCTGTGGCATGGACCCCAAGGGGATTATGGCCGAACTGACGGGCCGCGAGGGTGGCTTTTCCAAGGGCAAGGGTGGCTCGATGCATATGTTCTCGAAAGAGAAACATTTCTACGGCGGCCACGGTATCGTTGCCGCTCAAGTGCCACTGGGTGCAGGTCTTGCCTTCTCGGACAAGTACAAAGGCAATGACCGCGTGACCTTTACATACTTCGGTGATGGCGCCGCCAACCAGGGGCAGGTTTACGAGACCTACAATATGGCCGAGCTTTGGATGCTGCCGGTCGTCTTTGTGATCGAGAACAACCAGTATGCGATGGGAACATCGGTCAAACGGTCTACCAAATCACCGTCCCTGTGGGAACGCGGTGCGGCTTACGGCATCCCCGGCGAGGAAGTCGACGGCATGAACGTTCTGGCCGTGAAAGAGGCAGGCGAGCGCGCTGTTGCCCACTGCCGCGCGGGCAAAGGCCCCTATATTCTGGAAGTGAAAACCTACCGTTATCGCGGCCACTCCATGTCGGACCCTGCGAAGTACCGTACCCGCGAGGAAGTGCAGAAAATGCGCGACGAGCGTGACCCGATCGAGCAAATCCGCGATATGCTGCTGACGGGCAAACATGCGACGGACGATGACCTCAAGGCCATCGACAAGGAAATCAAAGCCATCGTCAACGAGGCGGCGGAATTCTCGAAGGAGAGCCCCGAGCCGGCGTTGGACGAGCTTTGGACAGACATTTACGCAACCGAAATTCCGCAGGAGGCTTAAGGAATGGCAACCGAAATTCTTATGCCCGCCCTCTCGCCCACGATGGAAGAAGGCACGTTGGCCAAATGGCTTGTCAAAGAGGGCGACACTGTCTCCTCGGGCGACATCATGGCCGAGATTGAAACCGACAAGGCGACGATGGAATTCGAAGCCGTTGACGAAGGTGTGGTTGGCAAGATCCTGATCGCCGAAGGCACGGAAGGGGTGAAAGTGAACACACCCATCGCGATCCTTGTGGAAGAAGGCGAAGACGTGCCTGCAGAAGGCAGTGCGCCCGCTGCGGCACCGGCGGCCACAGAAGAGGCACCTGCCCCTGCAACAGCACCTGCCGCCGCAGCCCCTGCTGCGCCGGTTGCCGACGCAACCCCGGATTGGGACGCGGACGTCGAGGTCAAACAGACCACGGTACGCGAAGCCCTGCGCGATGCGATGGCCGAGGAAATGCGCCGCGACGAGGATGTGTTCCTCATGGGTGAGGAAGTGGCCGAGTATCAGGGCGCCTATAAGATCTCCCAAGGTCTGTTGGACGAATTCGGCGCAAAGCGTGTGATTGACACGCCCATTACCGAGCACGGTTTTGCCGGTATCGGCGTGGGTGCAGCATTTGGCGGCTTGAAGCCGATTGTTGAATTCATGACATTCAACTTCGCCATGCAAGCCATTGACCATATTATCAATTCTGCCGCCAAGACGCTTTATATGTCGGGTGGCCAGATGGGTGCGCCGATGGTGTTCCGTGGTCCGAACGGTGCCGCAGCACGCGTAGGCGCGCAGCACTCTCAGGATTATGCGGCGTGGTATATGCAGATCCCCGGTCTGAAGGTCGTCATGCCCTACTCGGCGGCGGATGCCAAAGGTCTGATGAAGACCGCGATCCGTGACCCCAACCCTGTAATCTTCCTTGAGAACGAAATCCTTTACGGCAAATCTTTCGATGTGCCGGTGATGGATGATTTCACCATTCCCTTTGGCAAGGCCAAGATAGAGCGCGCAGGCGATGATGTGACCATCGTGTCCTTCGGGATCGGCATGACCTATGCGCTTGCCGCTGCGGAGAAGCTGGCCGAAGACGGGATCAGCGCCGAGGTGATCAACCTGCGGTCCTTGCGCCCGATGGATACCGCCACGATCCTTGCCTCTGTGCGCAAGACCAACCGCTGTGTCACTGTCGAGGAAGGCTGGCCACAAGGCAGCGTGGGCGGCTACATCAGCAGTGTGATCATGCAGGAAGCGTTTGACTATCTTGATGCGCCGGTCATCACCTGCACCGGCAAGGATGTTCCCATGCCTTACGCCGCCAACCTTGAGAAACATGCTCTGGTGACCGCGGATGAGGTCGTCGCAGCCTGTAAACAAGTAACCTATCGTTAAGGAGACCGCGCAATGCCAACAGAAATCCTGATGCCTGCCCTGTCCCCCACGATGGAGGAAGGCACGCTGGCCAAATGGCACGTCAAAGAGGGTGACACCGTTGCATCCGGCGACATTCTGGCCGAGATCGAAACCGACAAAGCCACGATGGAATTCGAAGCCGTCGATGAAGGTGTGATGGGCAAGATCATCGTGCCCGAAGGCACCGAGGGTGTGAAAGTCAACGACGTGATTGCCGTGTTGCTGGAAGAAGGTGAAAGTGCGGATGATATCGGCACAGTCTCGTCCGGTTCATCCGCCGCCGAAGCGCCGTCTTCACCTGAACCCGCGCCGCGTGCCGCACCCGCGTCCGAGAAGCCTGCAGCGGCCCCTGCCGCGCCGACAAAGGACGGCGAGCGGGTCTTTGCAACGCCGCTGGCGCGCCGGATTGCGGCGGACAAAGGCCTTGATCTGACACAGATCAGTGGCTCCGGCCCGCATGGCCGGATCGTCAAGGCGGATGTCGAGAACGCAACAGCCGCACCAAAGGCTGCCGCACCTGCAGCCAAGGCCGAAGCCCCTGCTGCGGCCGGCACAACAATGGCGGCGGGACCGTCGACAGATGCTGTGCTGAAGACCTATGCGGACCGTCCGTTCGAAGAGGTCAAACTCGACGGAATGCGCAAGACGATTGCCGCTCGCCTGACCGAGGCAAAGCAATCTGTGCCGCACTTCTATTTGCGCCGTGATATCCAGCTTGATGCCTTGCTCAAGTTCCGCAGCCAGTTGAACAAGCAGCTGGAACCGCGTGGAGTGAAACTGTCGGTCAATGATTTCATTATCAAGGCCTGCGCACTTGCGCTGCAACAGGAACCCGAAGCCAACGCCGTCTGGGCCGGTGACAGAACGCTGAAGTTCGAAAGATCGGACGTCGCGGTTGCCGTGGCCATCGAAGGCGGGCTGTTCACGCCGGTGTTGAAGGACGCCGAGATGAAATCGCTTTCGGCCCTGTCAGCCGAGATGAAAGACCTTGCCGCCCGCGCCCGTGACCGCAAGCTGGCCCCGCATGAATATGTCGGCGGGAGCTTTGCGATCTCGAACCTCGGGATGTTCGGCATCGACAATTTCGATGCGATTATCAATCCGCCCCATGCTGCAATTCTGGCCGTGGGCGCTGGCGTGAAGAAACCGATTGTGGGCGCCGATGGTGAATTAACCGTCGGTACGGTCATGTCGACAACACTGTCTGTGGATCACCGCGTTATTGACGGCGCTTTGGGCGCGAACCTGCTCAATGCAATCAAGGACAACCTTGAGAACCCGATGACAATGCTGGCCTAGACATCCGCATTTCATAAGAGCGAAAAGCGGCGGCCCGATTGCGGGCCGCCGCTTTGTTATTTCGCTGTCTTCAAAATCTGGTCCATGGTCAGCGATGGTTGCGCGCATCCCACCTCGCCGACGATTTTCGCCGGAACACCCGCAACCGTCTTCAGGGGCGGGACCTCTTCCAGCACGACAGACCCCGCAGCAATCCGGCTGCAACGGCCTACTTTGATATTGCCCAGCACCTTGGCACCGGCCCCGATCAGAACGCCGTCACCGATCTTGGGATGACGGTCATCATCTTCCTTGCCGGTCCCGCCCAGCGTCACCGAATGCAGCATCGACACATTATCACCGACAACCGCCGTTTCGCCCACCACGATCGAGTGCGCGTGGTCAATCATGATCCCCTGCCCGATCCGTGCGGCCGGATGGATATCAACGCCGAACATCTCGCTTGTGCGCATCTGTATGAAGTAGGCAAGATCCTTGCGGTCATGGGTATAAAGCCAGTGCGCCAGCCGGTATGACTGCACAGCCTGAAAGCCCTTAAAGAACAACAGGGGCTTCATAAAGCGGTGGCACGCCGGATCACGGTCATAAGTAGCCACAAGATCGGCGCGCGCGGCGGAAACCAGTGCGGGTGAATCGACATAGGCCTCGTCGGCAATCTCGCGCAAGATCTGCTCTGACATCTCGGGAGAGGCCAGCTTCATCGAAATGCGGTAGGCCAGCGCGCGGTCAAATGACTTGTGATGCAAGACCCCTGCATGGATCAAGCCGCCCATCAGCGGCTCTTCCGCGATGGCCGTTTCCGCCTCTTGGCAGATGCGATGCCAGACAGGATCAAGCTGGGTCAATGTCGGTTGTGGTCGCGCCATGGCGGTCACCTCGCGTTTGTCTGGGCTCTTTCTTAGATCACATAGGGCGATCAAGCCAAGAACAAAGCTATGATCGCCAATGTCACAATATTTGATCATGTTGCATGGGCCAGCAACGCACCCAACACGGTGGAATAGGCGTGTAGCGCATCGGCATCCAGTTCCGGTGGACGCGGTGCCAAAGGTAAACGCGAAGCGCAGGACATCAAAGAGCCTGTTCCGAACTGCGGATGCGGACGCCCGTTGGCCCTGCGAAACCTGTCTGCCTGCGCGGCCTGCCGGATCAGGTCCAGCATCACCCTGCGACGTTCACTCTGTGTGACCAGCAGCAACGCGCGCGCTGCCATTTCCATATCGGCCAACTGGACCGGCCTCAAAGGTATCTCAGGATTTCTGAGGACAGCCCGGCGCCGAAGCGCTCTGACACCTGCGCAACCGCGATCGTGTAGAACCCGGATCCGATATCCGCGGCAAGATCGGCAGCCGCATAGGTCCATAGCGGCGAAGTAACCGTCACTTCACGCCTGACGGTGCCGGACTTCAGGATGCGCACGCGATAGGTCTCGCTTTCCTCGCCTAGCGGAATATCGTCGTCAGACCAGATGTCGCCGTCTATCCGGCTGCATCTGATCCAAGAGACGTCGACATCAGCACCGTTCTGCCGCGCACGCAAATGCGCAACGGGATAAGGGCGCAGCCCATTTCCTGCAAATGCATGTGTTTCATAACGGTAGCTTGGCTCTGTGATCGGCTGGCGAGCCGGCCCAAAGCGATAGTGGCGCAGGATTCCGCGTGCGGCCGCGGTAATGGCAATCTGCTTGGGTACGGTATCCAACAATACCACGCGTGATCCGGCAGGCCAGCTATCAGGCATCAACCCGCGGCTTCCGGCCTGCCCGCGCAGCATCCCAGAGAGCCGGTAGCTGCGCTCTGACTGTGGCATCGCATCCTTGAATTGCAGAATTTCCCAATTGCCGCCGGACCCGTCCCCAATCGCGAGCGTGTTTGCACCGGAAAGCATCGCCTCGGGCTGGGCGGAACTGAGCGTGCCATTGATCAATGACACCTCAAGGCCGGCCTGCCGGTCCCAGATACCGACCGGTCCACGGGCAAGTGCGTTCTGTGTAATCCCGATTGTGGCCGGTTCGTTCAGAACGTCCTCAAGCAGATAGCCACTGTCCTGCGCCGCACTGTAAAGTGCGATGCTGCCCGGCCAGGGCCGCCCTGCTACGGCCACATAAGGTGCATGAGGCAACTCATCTCCTGTCAGCAATGGCAGATCGAGAAAGAACAGCTCTGCCGGCGTCGGGCCAATATAGGGCCGTAGTTGCAGACCTTCTTCGGGGCCTGCATGGTTGCGGTAGACTTCGGGTTCGATCCGTGTGGCTTCGATCAGACGCAGGCCCGCCTCTTCGATGCGGTCAATCCGGTAGGTGCCTGCGTGACGGGCCGTTTCCAAGGCAACGGTATCTCCGGCCACCACACCAAGGTGCGATGGCGGCAAGGCAAAGCGCACCGTATCCCGCCCGATCCGCGCCTCTTGCAACCAGCGCGCCACAACCTCTTTGCCTTCGGCACGGGTAAGAACCACGGGTGCCTCGCTGCGGGTCACGGTTGTTGCGCGCTCATCCGGAAGGACAACCTCGGCCGCGACAGCATCATAGTCGCCGTCAGCGGCAATATGCGCAAACTGGACACGTCCAGCAATTTCGGCATCAGCCGCACGGGTCAGCGACAGGCTGCGGTCAGTCTCGGGGTCAAGCGCAATATCCGCGTCGGTCAACGTATGAAGCACCCGCCCATCGCGGTTGCGAAACACCAGTTCGCCGTCGCGTTCCACCGCATCAAAGCCGTAGGCCAGCATCAAGGGCTGTAAGGCGGCCCGCCCGGTTCCGACATCGCTGACCGTATAGCCACGGACCACACCAAACAGCCCACTGACATCATATTCGGTAATGCCAGAGCGTTCGCACACCTCGGCCACGACAGACGCCAGGGACCGGCTCGTGGCCCGCCCGTTGAGCCAAGGTCCGGTGGCATAGCGTCCGCCATCGGACCAGACAGTCCGGTTGCCGGGCCAGAACGGATAGGGGCGCGGATCCCACCCCCAGACGTGCGTGCGGGAGGTGTCTATCATCCGCCCGCCGTAGGATGCCGACAGAGGGTTGTTCGCCGGATCGGCAAAATGGGCCGTGAAGGCCCGCAAGTACTGCATTTGCATCAGATCATCACGATTGCCGCTTGACGCGTAAGGCCGCTCTGCCGCAGCGCGCAGGGCATGGCCCGGCCCGTTGGCACCCATGGCAATTGCCGGGCAATGCACTGAAGTCAGCCAGATAGGTTTGCTCTGCGGCTCCCATGCGGTCGCGGTGCCTTGCCTGAGCCCCGCAATCCGGTTGTGGTGCCGGTGTGACCACCAGCCGTGAAAGTCCTTGGCCCGCCAGAGCCATGGCTCTCCTGCGTCATCATCAATGGGGACACGGCGCTGTGCGGCGCGGGCCTCGGGTGTGGAATATGACCAGTCGTAGTGTTCGCCGCCCGCCACGTTGGATTGCAGATAGCTCAGATCATAGACTGTTCCCACGCCGGCATCTTCATGGGCTGTTCTCTCGCGCCAGTCGGCCAAGGGAAAGGCCGCCGAAATGCCGATGAAGTCAATGTTCTGATCGGCCCAGAGCGCATCAAGATGAAAGATCTTGTCATCTGTGCCTACAGGCTGCATTCCGTAATATTCCGTCCAGTCGGCGGCATAGCTGATCTTGCAGGCGGCCCCCAATACCTGCCGCACATCGGCGGCCAGGCTGCGCAGGGCGTCAACCATCGGAAAACCCGCCGCCCCGCGAAGACTGGTCAGGCCCGTCAGTTCCGTCCCGATACAGAAGGCCGAGACGCCACCTGCGGCTGCACAAAGGTGGGCATAGTGCAGCACGAACCGCCGATAGCTGTTCTCCGGCGGCCCATTGTAGGCAATCGCAGGTCCCGAGACCGTGAAATCGGCGATGGCCGCCTGCCCCATGAAGGCTGCGACCTCGGCCTCTGCTGCTGCAGTTCCATCCGGTGATCCGTCAACGCCAGGAGCAAGCGACGACGTCATTTCGCCGACCCATGGCAAGCCCGGTTGTTCCGTGCCGCCTGTCCGCGGATCGGGCAGGTTATTGCCCGCAAGCTGCGCCATCATCAGGACCGGGCTGACAACCGGTGACAGCCCGCGCGCCTTCAGGTCGGTGATGGCCTCAATCACGGCGGCATCCGCAGGTGTCCCCCCTGAAATCGGGCCATCGTCCCCCACCGGCACCACTCTCGCCATGCCGCGCGTGATCCCCGAGACCACCCATGGCATTGCACTGGCATCGATCTGCCCTTCCACCACCCTTGGGGTGATCTGGCAAAGACCGCACCGCAGATCATCGGCAAACCACATCAGCGGCAACATGACTGATCCGCAAGCAGGCAGTTCGGCCTCCAGCGCATTCATCGATACTGTGAAATCGCTGCCACCCAGCGGCGCATGTGTGTTAACCGCGATCTGCGCGCCGTATTCGGGCGAGACATAAACCTGCGATGTTGCCAGAGCATAGTCGCCCGCGCCCGGCATCAGTGCTACAGCCTGCACCGCCGCTGCCAGATCATCGGCCGCTGACTGGCTTGGCCGCATGACTTCAAACGTCAGTTGCGGAATACGATTGCCGAACTGACCCAGCGGCAGATCTTCCAACACGACATAGGCTGTGCCCCGATAGGCTGGCGTATTTTCCGCCCCCTCGACCGCGGCAATCTTCGGGTCAGGCAATTGATCCACTGCGCCGGTATAGACACGCATGTTCAGCGTATCGGGCGCAATCTCGGTCCCGTCGGCCCAAATACGGCCCACGCTGCCGATTTGCCCTTCGCAAAGCGCTACGGCCAGGCTGACTGTATAGGAATAGCTTGTCGTGCGCGGCGCAGGGCTGCTGCCCTTACCCCCGCCGGAGGTGGTAGAGGTTTCAAGAAATTGCGATGCCCAGATCACCTGTCCGGCGACACGCATCCGGCCATAGACCTGCTGAACATCCGCACCTTCTGCAGCGCCGGTGACACGAAAGCGGTCGATCCGCCCCGCCTCGACAGAGCCGCTACCACTGCCCAGAAGCTGCTGGTCAATACGGCGGCCGATCGCGGCACCGGCGGCGCGGCCAATCGTGGCCATCGACAGGCCCAGAACGGACCCGCCGATAGAACCGCCCAGCGCCATCCCGGCAGCGGAAAGTGCAATCGTCGCCATCAGTTTCCCCTTTCGATGAATTCAAACCGTGCTGCGATGCGTCTGCACCAAGGGGCCGAAAGCGGGCTTTCGACCACACCGTGCCCCTGATAGGCGTGGATGAACTGCGGCAAGGTATTGATGTCAGAGATGATCCCCAAATGCTTGGCCACCGCGCCCTGCCGCATCCGGAACAGGACCACCTGTCCCGCCTCCATGGGTGTCCTGCTTGCATCAGCAAAATGCCTTTCTGCCGCCGCCAGCAGGCGCTCGGTGCCCTGCGGTTCCGACCAGTCTTGCGTATAGGCAGGGATCTCTTCCGGCTCTGTCCCGTAAAGCGTGCGCCAGATGCCGCGCAAGAGACCAAGACAGTCACATCCCACCCCCTGAACAGAAGCCTGATGCAAATAGGGCGTTCCCAGCCACGCCCGCGCGATATCAACGACCTGCGCGTTCATCGGGTCAGACTCCCACCGGTGTTTGCCTGATCCGAGCGGGGCACGCTGACAAGCCAGTCATCGCCCGGCATATCGGGAAAACCCTGGAAATTGAGAAGATTGCCAAACTTTTCGCGGCAGGTGCCGGGGCGCTTGTCGCATCCCGCTGTCAGGCGCAAAACATCACCCGGCTGGATCGCTGCGTTTAGCGGCGACCACAGCGTCAGCACGCGATCTGCCACACCAGTATCGGATTTGATCATCCCCTTCAGTCCGGCGGCTGCGCCGCTGCGCACCGCGAGCAAACCGCCCTCAAACCAGCCTGCGTTGAAGTTTGCGACGCCTGAAAGCGCAAACACCTGCCCGTCGCTTGACCGGTCAAGGGTATAATCCAGCCGGTAAGATGGATGATCCAACGCAAATCCGCAGCGCGCATCACCCAGCACAGCGCTACAGGACTTCAGATACGACCGCCCCTGCATCTGGTTAAGTGCCTCGGTCAGCCCGTGCAATTCTGCCTCGAACCCGCCCGCGCCGCGGGTAATCTCGCCCAAAGTGCCGCGAAACAGGGTTTTGCGTGCTTGCACATCGTCCCAACAGACCAGCCATACTTGCACGGTGGCCGCATCATAGCGCCCCGCAAGAATATCTGCCTCTGTGATCGCATCATCCGACAGCACACCGAAGGCTTCAGTGTTGTTGACCGACAGGCCTGTTGTACTGGCAATTGCGCGAGCACTCAGTCCGCTTTGCGGGGCAAACCGGACCCCGTCAAAATGCAAGCTTGCATCGTGGTCGGTAAACCCCAGCGCAACACCGTCGCGCCTGCGCACAAGCCAGCAATGACAGGTGTGTGTGACCCCCGACTGCAAATGCGCATGCAGAAGCTCGGTGCTCATAGTCGTACCTCGATCACTGGCACATGCGGCACCTCTCCGGCCTGAAAGCTGGAGACCGATGTCATGATTGCATCGGTATCGAACCGCACGGGAACGTCGAATTCAAAACCCGCGCGCACCTCGGCACCGTTTCCGGGGGCCGTGGCAAACGTCAGCAGACCAGTGGCGTCATCCACCACATAGTCGACACCTTGCTGAGCAAGATCCCCGCCCACTTCCACACGTACAGACCCCGGTACAGGCTTTGATATCGGTCGCTGATAGACCGCATCCCCCGATCGGTATGATTTCCTTAGCGGAAAGATGCGCGTGGTTTCGTCGCCAATAGCAATCAACTGATCCGACGCCGCGACCGCACAAGAAGGCTTGCACGACAGGTAGTCGCTCCAGTCCTTCCAGCGAAACCCGATCAGCTGGCCCTGCCGGGCCTCAAAGAAAGCGATCAGTGTCTCGACATCATCCAAGGACCGCAAACCCAGCCCTGCATCATAGCGCCTGCGGGCGTGGGCCCATGGCGTGTTGCGTTCTTCGAAACCGTTTGCCAGCGTTACGATTTCGGTCCGGCGCTCTGGCCCGCCCAAAGCCCCAAAGCTGAGCGAGGCGGGAAATCTTATCTCATGGAATGTCATCTCAGCTCCTACCGGTGGCGTTCGCTGCGGCCCAGCGCGCGGGCCATTTGCGCCGCGATCTGCCCACGGCTGCGTTGGAACCCCTGCACATCAGGGGTAGTGATGTTCATGTTCACGGTGACAGCCCCGCCGACAGCCCCGCGCACGCCCAAGCGGCCATCAGCACCACGCGCAAGAGGCATGATCGCCTCTGGCCCGGCTTCGCCCATCAGGCCAGTACCACCGCGCATGGGAAAACTTGTCGGGCTGCTGATGACCCCACCTTTCGCAAAGGGCATCACGCGGCCCTGACTGAATGTTCCGCCTTCGGCAAAGGGCATCAAACCGGACACGGCAGCATTCAACCCGTCGGCCAGCATCCCGCCAAAGTGATTGGTCACAGGGTTTACCGCAGCCGCATAAGCCGTATTGACCATCTTTTCGGCCAAACCGCCCAACACGTCGGTAAGGCTGCGCCCTTCAAGAACCAGCCCGTCGAATGCGGCCCGCAACCCTTGCGAAAAACCGCGTTCCAGATCCCCCAGATCACGGGTGGTCTCGATCAACGACGCTTGTACCGCGCGCAACTGATCCTCGAACGCCGCTGTCATCGCCGAGGTATCGCCCAGCGCGTTCTCCAACGCACCGATATCGCTTTCAATTGCGTCAATCCTGTCAATGTCATCCATCAGTCTTGTCCTTCACGTCATCAGGAAAATCACGGAGCAAAGCGTCGAACTGCGGACGGCCCATCGGGGCCGCAGTGCCCGTCACGCCCAACATGATCTGCAACTCGGCAGGCGTGAGCCCCCAGAAATCACGAGGGGTCAGCCGCAACCCGTGCAACCCCGCCCGCATCAGGCCCGCCCAGTCCATCCGCTAATGAGGTTCCGCAAAGGCGCGCACCAGCAGCAGCGCCGCAGCCTGCGCCGCACCCACCGGACCGCCCGCGATCTCGGCGGTCAGCAGATCTTCTGCCGTGCCAGTCCAGCCGCCGCCGCGGAGCCCGGCTACGACGACCGCCAAGACATCGGCGCCTGAAAATGCCGCCCCCTCGAACCGGCGGATCAGGTCCACCAGCGATCCTGCACCAAGCGTTGCTTCCAACTCGGCCAATGCGCCAAGCGTCAGTTTGCAGTCGCGTGGCACGCCATTGATCAGCACCGCAACCTCTCCGGTCCAAGGGTTCGCCATCAGATCAGCGCCACAAAGGTCAGCGCCCCGGCAGAGGCCAGCGACAATTCATACGTCGCTTCACCATTGTAAGAACCGGCATATTCGATCGACGTGATCTGGAACGGCCCTTCAAGCGTGCCGAACCCCGGCACGATCACTTGGAAATCGGGCGTTTCGCCGTCAAAGAAAATCTGGCGTGCGCGCTCATCTGTTGCCGCATCCTTGAACACGCCAGAGCCGGAGATCGCAGCGGTCTTCACGCCGGCCCCGCCCAGCAACTCGCGCCAACCGCCCGTGCTTTCCAGACTGGTAACGTCCACCGTTTCCGCGTTCAGGCTGATCCGCGTCGCGCGCAGGCCAGCGGCAGCTTCAAACAGACCGTCACCGGTCATATCGATTTTGACCAAAAGGTCCTTCCCATTTTGTGCAGCCATCTGGCGTACTCCTCAGATTCAGATTTCGTTACGTGTCATCCGCCACGCGGGCACGAAAGATCAGGTTGATCTGGCGCACCGCGCCTGTGCCGACACGGGCCGCTTTCGCCTTGTGAAAGTTCAATGACACAAGCGTGCCCCTCTCCAGCGTCAAAGGCGCATCAACAAGTGCGTCACTCACCGCTGCTGCTACGGCCTTTGCGGTGGCAAAGCCGGCACTCTGGGTCACGACGGTGACAGTGAACTGGTGCCACGCGCCGTGCCCAGTCTGATCGGATGCATCGCGCGCGTCCTCCGCCCCCAGCACCACATAAAGCGGCGGCAGAGCACCAGCGGGCAACGCATCATAGATTTCACCCGCAGCAAGCGACGCCAACGTGCCGTCTGCCGACAGGTGTTGATAGACGGCCCTTTGAAGGGCTGCTGCCGTCCCATAGCTCATGGTGCCAACTCCTCTTCGGCGTGACAGGTCAGATAGGCTGCGTTCACACCCCAGTCCGAGACCGCAAAAATCTGGAAAATGCGGGAGCCTTCCCGCAGGCGCTGTCCCGCAACGGGGCGCGACGGCGCGCCATGTGGTGCTGCACGCACGGTGATGCGGTAAGGCACCCGCGACACTGTCGCAGCTGTCTCTGCCCTTTCACGGCCGGACCCCGCCTTTACCTCGGCCCAAAGCACGCCCAAAGGCTCCCAATTGCGGGTATAACCTCCGGCACCGTCTGCGACCTTCAAGGGCGCCTCCAGCACCAATGAACGGTTCAGTTGCGGGCTTCTCATCCGTGTCCCCCCATAAAGAGGCGCACCGTGCGGTAGCGTTCGATCAAAGCCGTCACGCCCATTGGCATTGATGCAGAGGCCTGTGCAGCCTCGTGGCGGACTTCATAGAAATGCGCGCCCAGCAACAGCACGGCCTGCGCCAGATCAGCGGGCAGATCGCGCCATGCGGGACCAAAGCCTGCCATCATGCTGATCCGGACAGACCCACCCGCAGATATCTGCGGCAAGAAAGACCCGGCTGGCAGCAGACTGGGGCGCTGCATATCAGGCACAAGCTGCCATGTGTCCGCATCGACCACCGTTTCCTGCCCCTGCATATCAAGCAAAGTCACTGCGGTGATCGCGGACACAGGGGCCACCGGCAACGGCTGGCGGCGGGCATCGCGCCATGCAGTCAATGTCCAGCTAAAAGTGCGCTCGATCAGAATTTTGCCCGTCCGGGCCTCGATCGCGGCCATGCTGGCACGCAGATAGCTTTCCAGTACCGCATCTTGAATCCCATCGTCGGAAAACCCCGACCCCAGGCGCAAATGGTCTTTGAACTCGGCGACCGGAAGCGCCGAGGCAGGCACCGTGGTCTCTTCGACTAACATCATGGAATTACTCCGCAAAATCTGGCCACCCCAAGGGGTGAAAGGACCCGGGCGCACACGCCCCCCGCATTGCTCGGACGGAAGGGAGCTGCTAGACAATGCGAGGATTGTCATTGTTCTGCGCCCGGGTTCGGGTGCCCGGCTTTCACCGCAGCACCCGTTTCGCGGCACAACCTTAGCTGACCGCGAATTTCAGCAGTTTGATCGCAGCGAAATCGCTGACCGCACCGCCCACACGCTTGGTGGCATAGAACAGCACATGCGGCTTGGCCGAGAACGGATCACGCAGCACGCGCAGGTCAGGACGCTCGGCCACTGTATAGCCTGCGCGGAAGTCACCAAAGGCCACCGCCATGGCATTGTCGGCAATATCCGGCATGTCCTCGGCGATCAGCACACGGTAGCCCAGCAGGCGCGCGGGTTCGCCCATGGCCAGACCATCGACCCAGACAAAGCGCCCGTCATTGTCTTTCAGCTTGCGAATGTGACCCGCCGTTTTGGAATTCATCACGAAGGTCGCGTTGGCGCGGTACTCTGCACCCAAGGAATAAACCAGATCGATGATCGGATCGGCACGGGTGATGCCCCCTGCGGTTTCGGATGGGACATAGCCCAAATTGCCCCATGTCCAGCTGTCATTGGCCACCGTGGCATAGGTCAAGAGGCCCGTCGGCTTGTCGATCCCGTCACCTTCGATAAAGGCGCTTGCCTCGGCGCGGGCAAATTTGTCGGCGATCCTGCCTGCCAGCCAACCTTCGATATCAAAGGCGCTGTCATCCAGCAGACGCTGGGATGCTTTCGGCAGCGCGGAAAGTTCATGCAGAGGGATGCTGATCCGCTCGATCTTGGGCGTATCGGTTTCAGTGACAGCGCTGGCTTCGGTGGCCCAGCCCGCGCCCATTTCCGAATGATCGACAAGCACGTCGTATGATGTGGCATCCACATTCACCACACTGGCAATCGACCGGATCGAAGCTGTCGAAGACAGGGTATTTTGGATGGTATCCGCGGTTTGCGGATCAACCTGATAGCCGCCATCTGCGGCAATGGCCGTGACCATCGCCTTGCCTTCCAGTTCAAGGCCGCGCAGCGCGTCATCATCGCCAGAGCGCAGATAGGCGGCAAAGGCCTTCTGGTGCGGCGCATCCTGCGATGCCGCAGCACTAAGTGCCGTGCGGGCGGTGATCATCGTCTTTCGGTCCAGCTTGTTCATCCGGTCATCCTGTTTTTGAAGTTTGGCATTCACGCCGTGGGAAAAGTCTTTGAAATCACTCATGAACCCGGAAATCGCCGCATTCAGTGTCTGGGCAGGAGACATATCTTCCCCGGCCCGAGAATTGCTCTCAGTGTTACGCATCAGTCTTCCTTTGATCTCTTGGTCGGGCGGGCCTAGTCCCGCGCCATCATCCGGCGCGCGCTCTCGAATGCCGCAGCCATATCGCGCATCACAGCCGCCGCAGGGTCTTCACCCTTGGCGCCCACGCGCGCATCGGCAAGCATCGGGAAAGTGACCAGTGACACTTCCCAAAGCTCCAGTTCTGACAAAAGGCGTCCACCCTTGTCGTCCTTGCGGGCCTTAAGCGTACGATAACCGATGGACAGTCCATCAATCGCCTTGGCCGCGATCAATGACGCCGCCTCGCGGCCCTTGACGACATCTGTCAGCAAACGCCCCTTGACCCATAGGCCGGTGGCATCCTCGCGCACCTCGTCCCAGACACCGATCGGCTGCGCAGGATCGTGCTGCCAGAGCATCTTTACCCCACGGCCCTGGGCCAGCGAAGCACCATAGGCCCCCTTTTCGACAGTATCGCCAGCCTGATCGGGTTTACCGAACAAAGAGGCATAGCCACTGATGATCGTGCCATCTGTCACTGTTACTTCGGTGCCAAGTGCACAAAACTTGTGTTCCAAATTCATGATGATGCTCCACTCAGGACTTTCACGATCTCGAAAAGCAGCAACCCTGCACAACCGCAAACAATCATCCAGATTTGCCATTCCAGCCGGGTCACCATGAATTCGATGCGGCCAAGCCGGACATCGACTTGTGCAAACCAGAAGTCTGTCACCGGCGGCGGAGACTGCACGTGCGGTTTGCCATCCATTTCGACAACATTACGCTCCATCGCCGACCTCCAGAACAGGCAGATCCAACAGGCGCCGCTTTTCGGTGTCGGTAAGAAACGCCGCCTCGCTGACGCGCCGCCACTGGGCATCGCGCTCGGACGACAGGGCTGGGATCTGATCAAGATCGGGGCGCAACGCGATGTTTTCTCCGGCATAGTCCGATAGCCAGTTCGCGATCACACTCATCACACGTGTCGCCAGTGGCAGGACAGTCAGACGATAGAATGCGCGGTTGGCTTCCTGATAGTTGGCATAGGTCGCATCACCGGGAATACCCAAAAGCATCGGCGGCACACCGAAAGCAATCGCAATTTCGCGCGCTGCGGCTTCCTTGGTTTTCTGAAACTCCATGTCCGAAGGCGAAAACCCCATCGGCTTCCAGTCAAGCCCGCCCTCCAGCAACATCGGTCGGCCCGCATTCCGCGCACCCTGATGCTGGGTCTCCATTTCGGCCAGCAGGCGATCATACTGATCAGCCGACAGCGCAGACTGGCCGTCGGCGCCGCGATAGACAATCGCGCCCGAAGGACGTGCCGCATTGTCCAGCAAAGCCTTGGACCAGCGTGATGCAGCGTTGTGTACGTCAATCGCCGAGGCGGCCGCCTGCAGGGCCGAAAACCCGTAGTGATCGTCCTGCGGGTGAAAGCTCTTGATATGGCATACCGGGCTTTGCCCTTCGGTGACCGTAAAGCGATGCTTGCGGCCATTGACCGTATACTCATAGCCCACAGGCCAACCATCGCCACCGGGGACAACGGACATCCGGTCCGAACGCAAAACGTGGATCTCGACCGGCAGGGCATCTTCGGCCACTGCTTCGAGATAGCCGTTACCGGTCAGCAAGAGCTGCCCGAACAGGGCCTCCAGCAGTTCTGCCCTGCCCTGCCCCACATTCGGCCGCGCCAAGAGCGCCTGCACCGGATGCGTTTCATAGCGGCGTGCTGCATCCTGCACGACCACCGGCAAGGCGGCCGCGGCTTCTGCAATCATCTTTACCGCACGAAACCCGATCGGGTTGCCCGAGAAACCGGCACGTGTCAGCGACGGCACATCGCGTGGCGACCAGGCGACACGACCGGCACTGGACATCGCCATCACGCGGCCCGTCGCCGAGGCTTTCACCTCTGCGGGGGCCGGATCAGGCTTGGTACGGTTCAAAAAGTCAAACATTCAAAACTCCTGGTGCCGGTCGGTGGTGACCATCTACAGTTCACGAAGAGCAATCTCTTCCAAAGGGTTTAGGAAATCGCGACAGCACCGTCCGGCACCCTGCGCAACGCGCCTAAAGGGTGCGAATACTGGGGTTTCGCCACGTCGTAGCCGGTTCGATCATCAGATCGTACAGGGCCCAGACCAAGGCATCCACGCGGTCCGGAGACCCTTTGCCTTCGAATCCATGCGTCGTCATAAGCGCCATCTGTTCTTCCAGCGCGGACAGACCGCGCAGATGGCTTACGCGACCCTGCTCGTAGAGCGCAGCAACCGGTTCGGCGCGCGCCACTTTCCCTCTGCTGGCATGGACAGACCGATAGGGCACCATCGGATCCACTCCGCGCACAACGGCCTCGACCATATCGCCACCCTGATTGACCTCGGCCACCAGCCGGTCCGCACGGTGCCGGCGCATCGCCGCAATCGCGGCTGCGGCCCAGGCTGACGGGCGTGCCGCCGAAATGCTTGCGTCTTCCAGCACGACCGCGTGCCAGTCATACACGTTGCCCTTCATGCTGACACCCGCCACGACGATCCCGCATGCGTCAGACCCTGCGTGCGACGTCCCCGGTGGATCAATGGCCACGACAATCCGGTCCAGCGCCGGTGCCTCGGCCACCTGACAACGTGCCAGATCTTCCGAAGACCACAGGGCCCCTTCGACCTCGGTCAGCATCACGCCTTCCATTTCCTGACGCCCCAGTGACGTGCCGCCATAACGCCCTTCGATTTCCTTAAGGAAGCTCGCGGCGAGGTTGGCGCGGTTCGCCTGTGTTGCGGCATGGGTGACAACCGTCGTCTCCTGCGCCAGCAATTCACGCAACATCTGCGAGTTGCGGGGTGTCGTTGTCACACAAGCACGCGGACTATCACCCAACCGCAGGGCAAACTGCAGCATGTCCCATGCCTCGCCTGCTTTGCGCCATTTTGCCAGTTCATCCGCCCAGACCGCGTCAAACTGCGGACCACGCAGGCTTTCGGGATCATGGGCCGAAAAGACCTGCGCCTCTGCGCCATTGGGCCAGATCAGCAAACGGCGGCCCGCGATCCAATCAGGACGGCGATCAGGGGGACAGACCGACAGTATCCCGCTGTCGCCGAAAACCATCACCTCACGCGCCTGATCCATGGTTTCACCCACCAAGGCCACGCGCCGCGCCGCACCCGGCGCATGCGGCAGCGCCCCTTCCACCATCTTGCGTACCCACTCGGACCCTGCGCGCGTCTTGCCTGCCCCTCGTCCGCCCAGAATGACCCACGTACGCCAGTCACCGCTCGGTGCGATCTGATGCGGCATCGCCCAGAAGTCGAACAGATAGGGCAAGGTGACAAGTTGCTCTGGTGTCAGCATCGCAAGGAAATCCCTCTGCCAAGAGGCTTTGGCGGAGGCGATCAAGTCGGCACCCGACCTGAGACCGGACCGCGTCATAGTCGATGGCATCTGCGTCCGGGTCAGTTCCGAGTTTGGCATGAAAGGCATCCTCAGCAGCCAGCACCTTAAGATGCGCCGCGTGTAGTAGATCAAGTTTGGCGCAAATTGCTTTAAGTCCGGGGGCCGAGACTTCTTTCAGGTCCGCCGCCATTTCTTCCAGTCTTGCGCGAATTTCGCGAGACAAATTGTCGATTTCGGCCACCCTGTCAGCAGCCGCATCAGGGCCACGCGGGCCCACTTCGTTCGGTTCATTCATGATGATCAAGACCTGTAAGGACACTTCCGTTACGGTCGAGCAACGCGGATTACACCAAGCAAACCCGCGCCTTCTAGCACTGCTAATTTACACAACTGACAGATGAAATGTCAACCTGCGTGGACATTCTCCGCGTGCGCCCTGTTAACCTTTCAATAAGGAAAACAGATGCTTACCCGTCACTCTCTCGCTCTGCCTCGATCTGGCGCCACGCCGCCACGTTGCGGTTATGATCATCGAGATTGGTCGCAAAGGCATGACCACCAGTGCCATCCGCCACAAAGAAGATATACTCTGTCGTGTCTGGATTGAGGGCAGCTTCAATCGCGGCCTGACCGGGATTCGCGATCGGCGTCGGCGGCAATCCGGTAATCACATAGGTGTTCCAAGGGGTCTCTCCCCGCAATTCGCTCTGGCGCAATCCACGACCCAGCACACCTTCACCACGGGTAATCCCATAGATCACCGTCGGGTCTGTTTGCAGGCGCATACCGCGGTTCAGTCGGTTCACAAACACGCTCGACACCTGCCGGCGTTCATCTGGTACACTGGTTTCCTTTTCGATGATACTTGCCAGAATCAACGCCTCTTCCGGCGTGGCAAGCGGCAGGCCATCGGCGCGGTTCTGCCAAGCCTCTGTCAGGATCGCCTCTTGCGTTGCCTGCATACGGGCCAATATCGACGACACTGTATCGCCCGCGGCAAATTCATAGTCGCGCGGGGCCAGCGTACCTTCGGCAGGCGCATCGGTCACATCCGCACGCAAAACATCAATCTGGCTAAGCGCATTGGTAATCTGCCAACTGGTTGCCCCCTCGGCGATGACAAGACGATACGTCGCGCTGCCATCGGCCTTGACCTCTTGATAGGTCACGGGCGGCTCTTCTTCGGCAACGACAAAGCTCTCCAGTTCCACAAACTGGTTTGATGCCGGATCAAGCTCGCGCACATCGACAACGGTGCGGTTAATTCCCACACGATAGATCACCTCGGTGCCGCATGTGTTGCGGCCTCCGCGCGTGATGATATCGACGATTTCTTCCATGGATGCCGCTTCGGGCAACCGGAAACGCCCCTGTTTGAGAAGGCTTGCTTTCTCGGTGTAATCGGCCCCAACTTCGAAAATGAAGGCCGAGGAAATCGCGCCCTGATCTACCAGATCGGCGCTCACGCGCGACATCGTCCCACCACCCGGGACCTCAAGGCAGATCGCCGCCTCAAGTGGACCATCAGCGCGATATTCGCGCGCGCCCCATGCAACCACGCCCGCCAGCAGGAAGAGGCCGACGATCAGAAAGGTCATGGCATTTGACGCGATATGGCGCCACATCAGTCAACTTTCCCGAACACGACGCTTGCGTTGGTGCCACCAAATCCAAAGGAATTCGACAAGGCGATATCGATCTTTGCGGGCCGTTTTTCATTGGCGCAAAGATCCACAACAGTTTCGCAATCAACGTTGTCGAGGTTGATGGTCGGTGGCGCGACTTGGTCGCGGATCGCTAGGATCGAGAAAACCGCCTCGATCGCGCCGGCCGCACCCAAAAGATGCCCCGTCGCCGACTTCGTTGAAGACATCTTCAGCGATGACGCCGCATCCCCGACCAGTCGCTCTACAGCGCCCAGTTCGATCGTGTCGGCCATCGTCGATGTGCCATGCGCATTGACATAGTTGATCTGGCTCGGGTCAATCCCCGCATTGCGGCACGCCGCGCGCATCGCACGCTCTGCGCCTTCGTGATCAGGCGGCGGCGCTGTGATGTGATAGGCGTCACCGCTCAGGCCATAGCCCAGAACTTCGGCATAAATCTTGGCACCACGGGCTTTGGCGTGCTCGTATTCCTCAAGCACGACTATGCCTGCGCCCTCGCCCATCACGAAACCGTCACGGTCAGCATCCCACGGGCGGCTTGCCTTGGTGGGATCGTCATTATGCTTTGTACTCAGCGCCTTACAGGCGTTGAAGCCCGCGATGCCCAACTCGCAAATCGCAGCTTCGGCGCCGCCGGCCACCATCACATCCGCATCACCATGCTGGATCAGCCGCGATGCATCGCCGATGGCATGGGCGCCCGTGGAACAAGCCGTCACAACGGCATGGTTCGGGCCGCGGAACCCGTATTTGATCGACACCTGACCCGAGATCAGGTTGATCAGCGCACCAGGTACAAAGAAAGGCGACACCCGACGCGGCCCTTTTTCGGCCATCATCACAGCGGTGTTTGCTATCGAATTCAGTCCACCGATACCGGAGCCGATCATCACGCCCGTGCGCTCCAGATCCGTACGGTCCTCTGGCATCCAGCCTGAATCTTCGATGGCTTGCTGTGCCGCGGCCATACCGAAGACGATAAAAGTATCGACTTTGCGCTGTTCTTTGGGATCAAGATACTTGTCGGCGTTGAAGGTCCCGTCAGACCCGTCACCCAAGGGGACTTCGCAGGCATATTGCGTGGTCAAACGGCTGGGGTCGAAACCAGTGATCGTCCCCGCCCCTGACTGGCCATCCAGGATCCGTTCCCAGGATTTCTCCACACCGTCCGCAAGGGGCGTGACCAACCCCAGACCTGTCACAACAACACGACGCATATTCCGCCCTCACCTCTTGGCATATTTGGCCCACTGATAGCCCAGCGAAGGGGCGAGGGGCAAGTGCGGCGATCGCGATCGGCAAGGATCAGGACAGGAGGCTTCACCATCATTTAAGGCAAGGCTGCTAGACCCGCTGCAAATGTGAAAGGTGACACTGTGATCAGGCAATGGGGATTGTCCGTCATTCTTGCAGTCGGCACGCTCTGCACAGCGACGCTGGCGCAGGCCGATTGCGCATTGATCGACCGGCTGGACAAGCTTTACGCCATCCAGTCAAGGCTGGCGCGCGATCCGGACACAGCATTGTTTGCAACTGATATCCGGCTATTGCGGGTCATCGGCAGCGGCATTGGCAACCGTGCAGCACTTGAAGCGGTTGATGGCAACGGCTTTACCGGTCACGGGGCGGATGTGCTGCGCTTTCTGCAAAACACACGGTCGCTTCTGCAAATGGCAAGTCTGGATGACCCGCAATCGGTGCGCCCGCATTTCAGCGTTCAAGTGCGTGAAAACCTATCGCTGATCGGCGCACATCTGGTCGGCTTGCGTTGCAATGACGCTCAGATCGCAATTGATGCGGCCATCGCGACCGAGCGTGGCGCAGGCGGCACCAGCGATGCCGAAGACCTTGCAGATGTCGCGCAAACCTTAAACAATCTGGCCAAGGAACTGTTTCACCCGCGCACGGCAATCATCCTGCTGGTCCTTATGTCCACAAGCGCAATTGCGCTGCCCATCATCAGACAGCAGATGGTCCTGCGACAGCGCCGTGCGCAACGGCACAACATCACCTTTGCCACACAATACAATCTGGGCACACGCAAGATCGGCGGCATGTTAATCGACATCAACTGTCAGGGCGCCAAGTTGAAACATGAAATCGAACACCCTTTGCCAATGGGCCAAAGCATCGAAATTCATATCTGCGATGCATGGGTCGCGGGCACCGTCGTCTGGAGCAACACCCACTACAGCGGCGTGCAGTTTCGCAAGCCCATTCCCCTGGAAAGTGTCACAGCGGTATGTGCCTCCGAGGAGGGTCCAACAACGCAAAACGGCGCCCCAAAGGACGCCGCATAGCATAATCTGACCGAGCGCTTACTTTGCGCCGTCGATGAACTTAACCGCGTCACCAAAAGTCTGGATGGTTTCGGCAGCATCATCAGGGATTTCGATCCCGAACTCTTCTTCGAAAGCCATGACCAGCTCAACAGTGTCAAGGCTGTCGGCGCCAAGATCATCAATAAAGGACGCAGCTTCCGTCACTTTGTCTTCTTCAACACCAAGATGCTCTACAACGATCTTGCGTACGCGGTCTGCAACGTCGCTCATATCAAATCCTTACGTTTCTATGGGCATTCGCCCGTTGTTCCTTGGGCGTGTGCCCATCATTAAGCGCCCCTTGTGGGCCGCGACCTTATCTGCCCTGCACAACATTTGACGCTACGTCACATGCGCTATTCAGCAAATCTGCGTGGCCTATAACAGAGAAATCTCCAATGGCAAACGCTTTCAGTCATCGAAAGTGACGACTTATCAGAACATGGCCATACCGCCGTTCACATGCAAGGTGGTACCGGTAACATAGGCGGCCTCTGGGCTGGCCAGATAAAGCACAGCTGCAGCAATTTCTTCCGCATCCCCCATCCGGCCTGCGGGAACCTGGCTCAGAATCGCCGCTTTCTGCTCGTCTGTCAGTTTGTCGGTCATGGCGGTGGTGATGAATCCGGGCGCAACACAGTTCACGGTTATGCCGCGGCTGGCCACTTCATAGGCAATCGACTTGGACATGCCCACCATACCCGCCTTGGAGGCCGCGTAATTCGCCTGTCCGGGGTTCCCCGTGGCCCCGACCACGGACGAGATATTCACGATCCGCCCCCAGCGTGACTTCATCATGCCGCGGATCACACCTTTGCACAGGCGCATGGTCGACGTCAGATTGACCTCAAGAACCGATGACCACTCTTCGTCGGACATCCGCATAAAGATGTTGTCGCGGGTGATGCCGGCATTGTTCACGAGCACATCCACCGATCCCATCGCCTCGGCCGCCTGCTTTGGCAGGGCAGTGACAGCTTCGGCATCGCTCAGGTTGCAGGGCAGGACATGCGCGCGGTCGCCTAGCGATGCGGCCAATTCTTCGAGTGGTGCGACACGCGTGCCGGATAGGGCGACAGTCGCGCCCGCATCATAGAGCGCTTTCGCGATGGCCCCACCGATACCGCCGGACGCACCTGTTACCAACGCATTCTTTCCATTCAGATCAAACATTTATCAACCCTTCTTCATTCATCCGTTTATCGCAGTAACCGCTGCGGCAACATCGTCCGGCGTGCCGACAGCCGCCGTTGCCAAACCGCGGTCAATCCGCTTGATCATTCCCGAAAGCGCCTTGCCCGCACCAATTTCGTAAAGTTCGGTGACACCTTGGGCGGCCATGTAGATCACACTTTCCCGCCACCGCACGGAGCCTGTGACCTGCTCGACCAAGAGCGTGCTGAACCTTGCGCCATCGGACACCGCCTCGGCCAGTACGTTCGCGACAACCGGCACTTGGGGGTCTGCAAACTGAACACCGGCCAAAGCACCGGCCATCGCATCGGCGGCAGGCTGCATCAGGCTACAGTGGAAAGGCGCGCTCACCGGCAGCAACAAAGCCCGTTTTGCGCCCTTGGCCTTGGCAATATCGACAGCACGTTCGACAGCCTCCTTATGTCCGGAAACGACGACCTGCGCAGGGTCATTGTCGTTCGCTGCCTGACAGACCTGGCCTTGTGCAGCTTCCGCCGCCACCTCTTGCACAGTTGCGAAATCAAGTCCCAGCACCGCTGCCATCGCGCCCACGCCAACCGGCACGGCCTCTTGCATGGCAACACCACGGGCCCGCAGCAAGCGGGCTGTATCCGCCACAGACACCGCCCCCGCAGCAGCCAGTGCAGAGTATTCTCCCAAAGAGTGGCCTGCCACAAATGACGCGGCTTCGATGGTCACACCTTCTGCTTCCAGCGCCCGCATCGCCGCCATGGATGTCGCCATCAACGCAGGCTGCGCATTTGCCGTCAGGGTCAG
>CAZTKF010000039.1:0-24302 GCA_964614205.1 uncultured Loktanella sp.
AGCTTCTTCTGATGCGCGGCACGGAAGTCCGGACGCAGGTTCGGCGCCCCTTCCCAGACACCGGCGGTGTCCTCGTTCCCCACGCCTTCAAAGAAGGCACGCATCTTGTCCATTTTCTGTTTGCCCGCAATCGCCGCATTGACGACCTGCGCCAGCGAACCGGCCCCCGCAGGCCCCATCAGCGGACGGGCAGAGATCAGGTTGGTGAAGTAGAGCGACGGGATACCATGTTCCTTGGCGTGCTGCACCACGGGCGTTGTACCAATCGCCAGATCAGGCTGGATTGCATCGACAGCGGCCAGATCATCCTCAAGCGAGGCACGGTAGACAACCTTCACGCCCCGCGCGGCCAGCCATTCAGCGTCCGGGCGTGACCATTCGGTTCTCGGGCAAGCCGTTCCCACATATGGCACATCTGCACCGCTTTCGATCAAAAGCCGCGCCACCAGAAGCTCGGACCCTTCATAGCCTGACAACGTAACGGTGCCGCTGATCTTTGAGCCCGCCAAAGCGCCCTTGATCGCCGGCAGAAACGCGTTCTGTGCGGCGGCGATCTGGTCAGGCTTCACATTGTAAGCCTCACCGATGCCAGCCAGCCAGTCGGCGGTGCCATCATGGCCGACGGGAGCAGATCCCACGATCTCACGGCCAGCACCCTGAAACTCACGGATGGCAGAGGTGTAGAACGGATGGATCGCCGCTGCGACACCGCAATCAAGGGCGGCATAAAGCTCGCGCCATTCACGGGTCGGCACCACCGGACCAACTGCAAGGCCCATAGGAGCCAGCATCGCACCAATCATCATGGGGTCGGCGGGAAACATCTCGCCCAACAGGGCGACAGTCGGACGGTCGGATTTACCGCCTATAGGCCGTGCGACAGGGCCTGCCTTGATCTCTTCACGTGCGTAATTCAGCATCGCCCCTGCCAAGACATCCTTCGCCTCGGCATGGGTCGGGATGCCAAATCCGGGCACATCAATACCGACGATCCGCACGCCGTTGATCTCTTTGGGCAGCAACCGCAGCGGCACACCGGATGCGGTGGGCACACAGAGGTTGGTCACGACAATCGCATCATAGCGATCAGGATCCGCCATATCGTGGACACTCTCGCGAATGTCTTCAAACAGCTTACCCGTCACCAAAGTTTCGGAGTTGAACGGCACGTACCCGACAGACCGGCGTGCACCATAGAAATGAGACACGAACGTCAGGCCATACACACAGCACGCCGAACCGGACAGAACCGTCGCCACTCGCTTCATCCGAAGGCCTACACGCAAAGACCCGAACGCAGGGCACATGCTCTGCGGTTGATCGTGGGGTCCTTGCGGATAATCCTTCGCATATTGATCAAGAATGTCGGATTTCCCGGCGGCGCGCGCGGCCGCTTCCAGTGTACCGGCACTCGCAGTGCAACCGCCTTCTAGTGCAGTTGCCTGCGCCCCCGCATCAAGTGATCCGACTTTTTCCTCACGTGCCACACCCTCGATGATCTGTACTTGCCCAGCCTCATCATAGCCAACTTCATAGCCTTTGGTGTCAGCCTCATGCGTCATATTTGACAGGTTCCTTCGCGGCAGGGGCTGCGTTCCCGATGTCGTGGAGCAACCGGGCGATTTGACAGGGCTTGGCCTTCCTCAGCATCTTCTGGATGTCTTCCGGGACCGTTTTTTGGGCGCTAGGCGTCATCGTAAATGACCTCCAGGCTTTCTTTCGGCTTTGCATTCTTGCCGCGCATATCCACATCCGTCGCGGGGACCAGCTGATAATCGGCGCCGGTGTCCTTGCTGTCGAACAACCCCAGCAGGCCATCCTGATCCAACGGGGTTGGGCGCACCGGCGGGGCCGCACCAACGGCCTCTGCAAGACCCTGAAACATGGGGCCCCACTGGCTCTCATTCGTGCCGACGATTTGGTAGTTGGCTGATTTCTTCCTCAGGTCGTCATCCTGCGGGATCGCAGCCAGAACGGGGATGTTCACGGCTTCGGCAAAGGCCTGTGCCTCGCCCGTGCCATCGTCTTTGTTGATGACAAGACCAGCGACACCGACGTTCCCGCCCAACTTGCGGAAATATTCGACCGCAGAGCAGACATTATTTGCCACATAAAGCGATTGCAGGTCGTTCGAACCGACCAGAATGACCTTTTGTGCCATATCGCGGGCGATCGGCAGACCGAAACCACCACAGACCACATCACCGAGGAAATCCAGCAGCACATAGTCAAAGTCCCAGTCATGGAAACCAAGCTTTTCAAGAAGCTCGAATCCGTGGATGATCCCGCGACCACCGCACCCACGGCCCACTTCGGGACCGCCAAGTTCCATCGCGAACACGCCACCGCGCTTGAAACAGACATCGCCGATCGCAACTTCTTCGCCAGATAGTTTTTTCTTGGCCGAGGTTTCAATGATCGTTGGACATGCCTTGCCGCCAAACAACAGGCTTGTCGTGTCTGACTTGGGGTCGCAGCCGATCAGCAGCACGCGCTTGCCCATCTCGGCCATCATGTGGCTAAGGTTTGCTAGCGTGAAAGACTTGCCAATCCCGCCTTTGCCATAGATTGCGATGATCTGCGTTTTGGATGTTGGCTCTCCTTGGGGCACCTCAAGCGATGGTTCCTCATGCGCCTCATCCCGCAGGCGTTGATCGAAATCCTTCAGATTTGGAATTTCATCTTTCATGCAGTTCCCCAATTCAAAATCATCTTCAGACACGCAGGATCGGTGAACGCGGTCTCATACGCACCACTGGCAAGCGCGGCAGGTTGTTGGTGGGTGATCAGATCAGCCAGCTCCAACGTCCCCGCCTCGACCAAAGCTTTGATCGCGGTCATGTCATCTGGCGCCCATTCAGCGCTGATGCGGAAACGTGCTTCCTTCATGAAGGCCGGCGGAAAGGCGAACTGTAGTGGCGCGGTGTAAAAGCCTGCCAGAACGATTTCACCACCTTTGGCAATGCGACCTATCCAGTCATTCAGCAAATCCCCGCGACCCGAGGCATCATAGACCGCCTTGTAGTCACGACGCCCGTCCTGCTCGGGCGTCTTCACCTGGTAACAGTCAGCGCCGCCCATGCGTAAAGGATCGACTTCCCATACGGTCGGCGCGGGCGCACCTGACGCGACGGTCAGACGCGCCAGAAGTCGGCCAAGCACACCATGGCCAACAATCAGATCAGGGACAGCTTTGTTCGGCCCGGCCATTGCGTGGCGGGCAGTTGCCGCAAGGGCCAGCAAAGCACCGGCGGCGCCGAGCCCACGATCAATCCGCGTAACTCGCGCGGCTTTGGTGACAATCGTTTGTGCCGCCGCCCCAAACAAACCATGCGCACCTTCATAGCAGTTTGCGCCGGGAACAAAGACGTGCTCTCCGACGCGATAGCCACTGTCAGGGCCAGCTTCGACCACCTCACCGGCAGCCTCGTATCCGGGGATAAGCGGATACCCCATCCCGGGGAATGGGGGCATTTCACCCGTCCAGAACAGCTTTTCAGTGCCCGTGGAAATGCCTGAATGCTTGATCGCTACAACAATATCATCAGCCGCCGGCGGAACGATTCCCACCTTGTCGAGCGCCAGCTTTCCTGGTGCTGATAGGATAACGGCCTGTGTTTGCAACGTTTTTTCCTCCATGCGGCGGTATATTGGCATCGGCACCGCGACAGTCTGTCTCACCTTAGTCTAGCCTTACCAACAGTAGTGTCAATTAATTTAGACACCTTATGTGTCAACTTCTCCTTACACCAGTGACGACGGATGTGATAAACGGGCGACGCGCCGGCGGAGTCTGGATTTCATCGAATCCCGCCTGCGACAGAAGCGCTGCGATTTCCGCCTGAGAGCGGGCACGGCCCGTCCGCATTGCCATGCAATAGAGCGCGAAATAGGCGTCTCCCGGCCGTTGCGGGGTATCGCCGCCGGTCATCGGCTCTGACACAAGAACACGCCCCCCTTCGGCCAGCGCGTCATAAGCAGACCTCAGCAAGGCAATCACCGTTTCATCGGCGTGATCGTAAAGGACACGCACCAGGCTGATCAGGTCAGCACCTCGCGGAAGAGGCTCATCACGGAAAGATCCCGGCACAATCCGGACCCTGTCCATCATTCCGGCCGCAGCAAAGCGCGCGGTTGCCGCTGGCACCACGGCAGGCAGGTCAAAAAGCGTCATCCGCAATGCGGGATTGGAAGCTCCGACCGCTGCTAGAAAGGCACCCGTTCCCCCGCCGACATCCAGAACATGTGTGCAATCGGAGAACGTTGTCATCGCCAGCGTATCTTCGGCGACCAGAACCTGACTGTCTGCCATGAGCTCTGAATAGGTGGCCGTCGTTTGCGGGTCGGTCGCGCCACCCGCGCCAAAGACATATGGCCAGAACGCCGCCAGTTCTGTTTCTACTTCACCGCGAAAGAACGCAACGGGATCGGCCAGATCGCGGTAGAGCACATCGTGATGGTCGATCATACCCGCTAGCCCCGGCACCCCCGCAAGCGCCGCCCCTCTGGTCGTGAGTGCATAGCGCCCGGACTTGCGCCGCTTGATCAGGTGCAGCGAAGATGCCGCAGCCAATAACACCTGTATTCGCTCCGATGGGATATCCACCTCGAACGCAAGTGCCCCGGCCGTCATTTCACGATCCAACAGGATTTGGGGTATTTTCAGGCGCACAAAGGCCAGCAGGATCTGGCTGTGACAAAAGCCGGCAACCAGATCAAACATCGCTTCACCTTCTGACCTGACCAAGCGCCGCGTCAGCGGGAAACGGGCGGCCCAGCGCTGAAACCCCGGCGAGGCAACAAGGCGCATCATACGTCCGGCCCGCTTTGCAGACCCACGGGGCAAGGCAGGCCGCTGCAAAGTGATGTCGAGGTCTGTCATTATTCGCCGGGAACGGTGGGCCTGCCGCGCGCACCCGCAGGCACCAGTTTGTCAGCATATGCCCTGACCATTTGCGCCAGTGCAGCCTCACCCGGACAAGCCGGGATTGACGAAATTGCACCGCCCAGAATGTCATCAAAGCGCTTGATCGCCCCTTCGACGCCGTAAGCCGCGACAGCATTGGGACGCCCGTGCAAATCATCCTGACCGGCCGGTTTCCCCAATGTTTCCTGATCGCACAGCGCATCTCTCAGGTCATCAGCAACTTGGAAAGCCTCGCCGATCCGCGCACCAAGCTCTTCCCAAGGTTCTGCCTCCTGTCCAGCGGCCACGGCGCCCATCTGCGTTGCTGCGATAAACAGAGCACCCGTCTTGGCCTGATGGTAGGCAGACAGATCGATTGCATCTTCGCTCTCCCAACCCTGGCCCGCGCAAATCCCGAAAGGCATACCGGTCCGCGTTCCCAGTATATCGATCAGGCGCAGCGCCCGGTCCGGGGTATCGCCTGACGCACGCGCCAGAATCTGAAAACCCATGATGATCAGGCTATCACCTGTCAGCACCGCAAGCGGCTCTGAAAACGCGCGATGCAGCGCTGGTTTGCCGCGCCGCAAGTCGGCATCGTCAAAGCAAGGCAAATCGTCATGCACAAGGCTTGCGCAATGGATCACCTCAAGCGCTGCCGCCGCCGCATTTGTAAGCCCGGGGCGATCGTCACCACAGGCCATCGCGACAGATGTCAGGATCGTCGGTCTGATCCGCGCGCCACCTGGCGTAACTGCATAATCCAACGCCGCCGCAAGCTTGGCCGGGGCAACGCTACCCTGACCGGATGTGATTGCCTGCACCATGGCCGCATCAATACGCTCCGAGATTCTCATGCGCGTCTCCTTTGCAATCTATAGTGTCAATTTTAGTTTACATATGTCAATGTAAATCAAACGTAACAAACGACTCAGGACTGGATGAAAGCTGGTTCACCCAAAATCGTCATCGTGGGCGCCGGTATCGGTGGGCTGTCTGCTGCCTTGCGGCTGGGTCACCAAGGCTGCGACGTCACCGTGCTGGATATGCATGGCGCCCCGGGTGGCAAAATGCGGACTGTGCCCTCGGATGCAGGACCGGTTGACGCAGGTCCAACCGTTCTGACCATGCGGCCCGT
This sequence comes from uncultured Loktanella sp., assembly GCA_964614205.1. Taxonomy (GTDB): domain Bacteria; phylum Pseudomonadota; class Alphaproteobacteria; order Rhodobacterales; family Rhodobacteraceae; genus Yoonia. Next base: position 6,045 of record CAZTKF010000039.1, read on the forward strand.
GTTCGAGGCATTATTTGCAGATGTGGGTGAACGCTTGGGCGATCATCTGACGCTACAGCCGCTCAAGACACTTGCGCGCCATTACTGGGACGATGGCGCTATGCTTGATCTCAGTGCGGACCCGGCCCGAAGCCTTGCCAACATCGTCGCGACTTTCGGCGCAAAGGCGGGGCAAGAGTTCGAATCCTTCTCGGCCCGTGCCAGACGCTTGTTCGAGGCCTTTGATGTGCCGATGATGCGCACCCCCGAACCCGATCAGATGGCAGTCGCAAGAACCGTGCTGCGGCAGCTTGGTCTTGTCTCTGACATGGCCCCACATCAAACCATTGCAGGACTGTTGAAACGGTCTTTCAGCGATCCCAGACTGGCGCAACTTTTTGGGCGCTATGCCACCTATGTCGGCGGGTCGCCTTATGCCTCGCCCGCAATTCTTTCCCTGATCTGGCATGCCGAGGCACAGGGCGTCTGGGCCGTACATGGCGGAATGCACCAACTGGCCCAGACCATCGAGACACTTGCCAAAACAAAGGGTGTCACCTTCCGATACAACACACTCGTGAGCCGGATCACACGGCAAAACGGGCGCATCAATGGCGTACAGACCGAGGCGGAACATTTTCCGGCAGATGTGGTTCTGTTCAACGGTGATCCTCGTGCTTTGGCAGAGGGACTTCTCGGAGACAACACAAGAGCCGCAGTCAACAAGCAGCATTTTGAACCGCGCAGCCTCTCTGCTTTTGTGCATGCCTTTGCCGCCACCCCGAACGGCATTGATCTAGCCCACCACACAGTGTTTTTCGCCCATGATCCAAAAGCTGAATTCAAAGCGCTTGCCAAAGGCGAAATGCCCACCGATGCCACCCTCTACCTTTGCGCGCAAGACGACGGACAGACCCCAGCTGATGCCCTACAACGGTTTGAGATCATCATGAACGGGCCGCCTGTCCTGCGCGATCCCGAGAAGGAAAAACCCCCATGTCAGACACAGATTTTCAAACGGTTCCGCGACTTCGGTCTGACGTTCAGCCCAACGCCCGGACCCGCGGCGCTGACGACGCCGCAGGGGTTCGACGCGCTGTTTCCAGCGAGCCTCGGTTCCCTTTACGGGCGGAGCCCGCATGGCCTGATGGCGGCCTTCAAACGACCGACAGCACGGACCAGCTTGCCGGGCCTTTATCTGTGCGGGGGCGGGGTGCATCCGGGGGCGGGAGTACCAATGGCGACACTCTCAGGAGCGCACGCGGCCGCGGCGATCATGACCGACCATGCTTCCACCTCGATGTCCCGCCCAATGGCTATGCGTGGTGGTATATTGACGGGATCAGCACGGACGGGACGAAAGCGGTCTCCGTCATAGGATTTATCGGGTCGGTGTTTTCACCCTGGTATGCTTGGTCAGGCCGACGCAACCCCGCTGACCACTGCTGCATCAACGTGGCCACCTACGGGCCGGGCGGACGCTTCACGATGACCGACCGTGGGCAAAGCGCGCTGCACACAACGCCTGACACATTTCAGGTCGGCCCCTCGTCCATGCATTGGACCGGAAAGGAGCTGATCATCGACATCAATGAAATCAGCAGCCTGCCTTTAATCAGCCGTGTCCGCGGACAGATCACTGTCACACCGCAAGCAGTGACAAACGTCGAATTGCCACTGACACCCGACGGCACCCATATCTGGCGCCCTTTCGCACCTTGCTCAGACATCAAAGTGGATCTTGAAGCCAAGGGCTGGCAATGGTCGGGGCATGGCTATTTCGACGCCAATTTCGGCACCCGCGCGCTCGAGCAGGATTTCAGTTTCTGGACATGGGGGCGCTATCCAACCAGGACTGGTGCGACATGCATCTATGATGCAGTCCGGCGCGACGGCACCAAGTTGGACACGGCAATCACCTTTGACAGTGACGGCCACGCCCGGCATGTAGCGGCCCCGCCGCGTACGACCTTCAGAAGGTCACTATGGCAGGTGAAACGCGAAACCCGCGCGGATCCCGGCGTCACGCCGAAACAAGTGCTCAATATGCTGGATGCCCCTTTCTATTCCCGCTCCGCGGTCCAGACACAGTTGGATGGAGAAGTCGTGACAGGGGTCCACGAAGCACTTGACCTGAACCGTTTTCGATCGCCTTTGGTCAAAGCGATGCTGGCAGTGCGGGTACCGCGCAGAAGCACCTGGCCTGCCTAGACCGGCAGTTCAGTTCCAAAACTACGGACCAAGCGTAATGATGTCGCCCCCTGCCGCTTGTGCATCATCAATATCATGGGTCACCATCAACACAGGTAATTTCCGGACCTTTGCGCGTTCGAAAACCATATCGCGAATTTGCGCCCTGAGTGCCGCATCCAGCCGAGAGAACGGTTCATCCAGCAACAGACCACATGGTTCTGACAGCAACATACGCATCAAAGCCACACGCGCCTTTTGTCCACCTGAGAGCGTCGCCGGATCGCGGTCGGCAAAGCCGCGCAGCTCCACTTCTTCCAGAGCTTCGTCAATCCTTGCCCTACGCTCGGCAGGACTGCCACCAGGCTGCAAACCGAAAGCAAGATTCGCCCCCACCGACAAATGCGGAAACAGAAGATCATCCTGAAACAGGATGCCGACCCGGCGCTGATGCGGGGCAGCGTGGGTGATATTGTGACCATTGATCCAGACCTCGCCCGTTGCCCTGAAATCCGGTGACAGCGTCCCTGTGATGAATGCCAGCAATGTCGATTTCCCGACCCCTGACGGACCCATTACCGTCAGGACATCTCCGGGGGCGACGTCATACGATATCGCCAAAAGTGGCGCACCATCTTTGGCAATCGTCACATCCCTGAGAGATAACCCCTTATCCATGAAGCAATCCTTTTCTGTTGCGCCAAACCAATGCCGGCAGCAGCAAGGCCAGCGCGAATGGCACCAATGCCGCACCGGTCTGCATCAATCCGTAAACCGCGATCGCCCTGCGATCACCGCCCGAGGCCAGCGCGACAGCCTCGGTCGTCAATGTCGCCACACGGCCGCCGCCGATCAGCAGTGTCGGCAAGTACTGCCCCACCGATACTGCCAGTCCAACGGCCAATGCTGTCAGGATCGGCCGCAGCAACATCGGCAGGCGCACGCGCCACAGCACGCCATCAGGACTTGCCCGCAAAGCTGCGGCAATCGTCCCCATACGTGCATCCCAAGCGCGGAACGGATCGGCCAACGACAGGAAGACATAAGGCAGGACGAACACCAAGTGGGCCAGCATTACCGGCAAACGGCCAACATCTGCACCGGCATTAAGCATGAGCGTCTGCAACCCGGGCAAGAAGGCTGTCTGGGGAATAAGCAATGGAAAGTAGAGCAACCAAACCGCGCGGTGACTGAACGCAAGCCCGTATCGGTACTCTGCCTCAAGGCATCCGATGGTGAGGATCAATGCGACCAGCGCAACGGTCCCCGCGATCAGCGCGGTCTCGCCCAGAGCCTCCAGTGTACCCGGGCCAAAACGGGCCCAATTTCGCAGAGTAAAGGTATCGGGAAACGCATCAGGAAACCCCCAAAATCCCGCAAATGACCAGAGCGCCAGAACGACCAACCCCAACACAACAGCCAAGGCAGAAAACCCACCAACAAAAAGTGCAGTATTCGCCATAACAGGATCAAGTCTGCCGCGCGTACCCAATGCGATCCAGCGACGCCCAAGCCACGCAATAACAATTTCTCCTACACGCCAAAGCAATAGTGCAGCGATCACAAGACCAAGCTGCAATAGTGCCCCGGCGGCCGCCTCGAGCCGCATGGCAAGATCGGGATCAGACATCAATTTGACGATCTGTACAGACAGGGGCGGTGGTGTATTGGGCCCCAGAATGACAGCAACGTCGACCACCGACATGGAATAGGCCAGCACGACATAGACAGGCGGTCTGATCTGGGCATAAACGCGCGGAAACACAGTCTTGAGCCATCCCGTCACCCGCCCGTAGCCCAAAGCCTGCGCAATTGTGACACTGCGGCGCGCGTCCGTCTGCCCCAAAGCCGCCAAGGTGATCAGCAACACAAACGGGATCTCTTTTATGATCAACCCGGCGGTCATGGTCAGGCCCCATGTGTCTTGCACAATCAGCAAATCAGGCGGCCGGTCCCATCCTGTGAGCCCCGGCGACGTCAGGCGCGAAAGCCATCCTGATGGTGCAATCAGAAAGGCCAGCCCAAAAGCAGCAGCAGCATGCGGTACGGACAGAAGCGGCGAAAGAAGCCGCTCCAGCGCGCGAAAGGGTCGGGTGCCGGACCAGCCAGCAGTCACAAACACCACGATCAGAAGCGACAGCAAAGTAGCGAGCAGGCCGGTCGTCAGCGAGAGCATCACGGCCCGCGGCAAACCCGCCCAGTCAAATAAAGCCCGAAACGGCTCAAGCGAAGGCCCTGTCAGGCCCGCCGCGGGCAAATGCCCGAATGCCGGAAGCAGTGTTCCCCAAACGCCAGCCGCAACTGGCCCCAACATTGCAAGCAATGTCAGGATCGGCAGTACGGGAAGAAGACGGCGGCGGCTCAAACGCAATGCAGCCCCGGGTTATTCCCGGGGCCTCCCATGACTTGCACGCGCGCAGTTACTCAGAGACACCATAGCGCTGCACCCAGTCATCTGCGATGCGGGTCATCCAGCTTGGATGCGGCTCGGCTTGCACAGTCCCCAGCTCTGCAGGGGACAGGGTCGCAACTCCAAGCTCCAGCGCATCAAACAAAGCGCGGTCGTCATCAGAAAGGGCATCCATGTTCAGGACAGTACCGTAGCCGAGGATTGCGGGATCTTGTGCTCGGGCCTGCGCCTCGGGGGACATCAGGAAGTTTGCGACAACCATGGCACCCGCTTTGGACCCAGAGTTGTATGGGATCGCCACAAATGAAGCGTTTCCGATAGTCCCCTTGTCCAGAACAAAGGTGCGAACAGTCGGCGGCAGTTCATTGTTGGCAATCGCGGTTGAAGCGGCACCGGGACTGAATGAAATCGACAGATCCAGCTCGCCATCTGCGATCAGCGGGAACATGGCCGTACCAGTGGCCGGATATGCCTTGCCTTCACGCCAGAGGTGCGGTGTCAGCTCATCCAGATAGGCCCAGAGCGGGGCTGTGATCTCATCGTAATTGTCATCTGCTGCAGGCGTGGCCAGCACAGATGGATCAGGCAGGATATCTACAAGAACCTGCTTGAGAAACGTGGTCCCGAGGAAATCCGGTGGCTGTGGATAGCTGAAACGACCGGGGTTTGACCGGGTCCAGTCCAGCAACGCCTGCATGGAGCCAAGGCGTTCTGGCATGTCAGCAGTGTCATGGACAAACACGACCTGCGCCATGGCCCAAGGACTCTCAAAACCTTCGGTGGGCACGGTAAAGTCTGTCTGCACTGTCTTGCCTGCGACATCGACAAAGGCCCAGTTCGGCAGTTGTTCGGCATAAGGACCAAACAAAAGATCGGCTTCCTTCATGGCCGCGAAGTTGGCACCATTTATCCAGATCATGTCGATGGCGCCGTCATCGTTTTCACCTGCCTGCTTTTCAGACAAGACACGGGTGACAGCATCGGCCGTATCGGTCAGCTTCACATGTTCCAGCGTAACACCGTAGTCTTCCATGACGCGTTCACCAACCCAGGCGATAAAATCGTTCGTCGTGGTCGAGCCCCCCCAGGCGTTCCAGAATACTGTTTGGCCCTCGGCTTCGGCCGTAACGGCATCCCAGTTCCCGGGGTCAATGTCGGCCAGTGCTGGCACAGGGGCCAACAGTGCAGCCATTACGGCGAGATGTTTCATTTACGTGCACCTTTCAGTCTTTGTAGATTTGTCTGGCGGCATAAATCCGCAGTGTTGCAGTTGCAAAACATAGGCCTCCAAAGACCCACGCCAGCAGGGAAAAATAGCTGGGCAAGAGACAAAGAATCACAAAGAAAACAATCGTCTCTGTCCCCTCGAGAATGCCATTGGAATAGTAGAGTGACTTCTGGCCCTGTGCGTCCGTCCTGTGACCATGTTTCTCGGCCAGAATGGCGTAACCCAGAAAGCTGGTGCCGTTGAAATAGAATGAGACAAGCAGGAACGCGCCCGCCGCGCCATTGGTGGCCGGGTCATAGATCACGAAAGCCATCGGGACTGCGCCATAGAATAGAAAATCGACGGCGATATCCAGATAGCCGCCAAAGTCTGTCTTCTGCGTTGCGCGGGCAACCGCCCCATCAAGACCATCTGCAAGGCGGCTGGCAAGCAAAGGGACCAGCGCCCAACCGGACTGACCCAAAGCGATCAAAAAAGCCGCCAGCAGACCCAAACATAAACCAAGCAGAGTGATTGCATCCGCCGAAAGCCCACGCGCCGCCAGACCGCGCCCCATGCGGTTCAACGGGGGGTCTAGCAATTGTCGAGCATGACGGTCGAGCATCTGGCCTCACTCCAAGCTTCGTTTCTTGTGAACGATGCTAGCGGTTGAAGCAATCAACCTGACATGAATGTGAGACTGGAAAGCTGGATTGTCACAAATGGTTGGAACGGGGCGCAAATGCTTGACTTTCCAACCATTCTTCGCGCCCGTTTTGACGGCGGTGGGTCGTGCCTGAAAGTCAAATGTGAAAACAGCGTGCAGCCTGGACAGATAGATAATTTATTATTAAATATCAATAAGATGCCATGCCACAAAGTAGCATGGCATCGAATCGTCAGTTCTTCGTCGCGCAGGTGTTCACGCCCAAGATCGAGTAGACTGGACATGTTCCAAGCAGGCCCGTCGCCAACGGGATGATTCCGATCAATCCCCACATGGTTTGCGGGCCAACAAACACAATGGATAGCAGCGCCAGTCCGACAACCACGCGCAGTATACGATCGATTTTACCTTCGTTCTTTGCCATTTTTTCGGCTCCTATTTCGTCTGAACAAAATCAGTTTAGCACGCGGTCGGGCAAGGGGTGGTGACACTGTCACCGTTCACCAAAAACAATTTGCTCCAATGCGCGTTTTTGCATGATGAAAATGCCCTCTGCACGTTGCTCGACCAGCCCTTGCGCAGCAAAGACCGCCAGCCTTCGTGTCACATAAGCGCGTCCCGAGGCCGTCTCTGCAGCAAGGGATGCGTGCGTCGCACGCACAAGACCATCTTCTTGGGCCAGCCGAAGCAGGGTTTTGGCAAGTCGCGCATCAAAGGTTGTCAGGGCGACATCTTCGACAAGCTGCTGGTATTCCGTGAAACGCAGCGCAACCGAGGCCAAGACTTCTTTCAGGAAATCCTTGTCGCTTTCCAAACGCCGATAGAAGGCATCAGCGGGGATCAGTTCACCCTCGATATCGGTCTCGACGACCCCTTCCGCCCCGTAGAGCGTGCCATCCATCAAGCAAGAAAACGTCTGCAAACAGACCTCTCCGGGACGCACCCGGTAAAGCACGACTTCCCGTCCAGACACGCCCGTCAATGTGACCCTGATGCAACCTTTGCGAAGGTTGAGAAAACCCGGGCATTCCTGACCGGGGCTAAAGACCTTCTGGCCCTGGGATGCTTTGAATTGTTGCGCCATGCAGATTTGACCTGATCCCGAAAACCATCGGCCATCAATAATGGCCGCAAATCACGCAATGGTTCAACAGGCAATCGGGTAGGCACCAGACATGACCGCGGGGTCTCGACCAGCCAAAACCAAAGTTTCAGAACAAAAAATGGGCCCGAATAGCACTCACTACCATCCGGGCCCGCCCACACACACGAGGTACCTACTACACAAAAAGATCCGTCATGGTTGACGGACCCTGCTGGCCTACATTCCCAAAGATGCGGCAAAGCCGGTGATGCCGCCCATTCCGAGATCGGCTTTCAGCGTCGCCGCGCCGGTCTCCAAATTGATGGCATAGAGCCCGGCAGTCGCCGCGCCTTCAAGTTGCAAGATAGCCAGCCCCATGTTCTCGCCCTCACTGGCCGAGACAATGTCAAATCCGCCCGTCGGTGCGAGGTCTACTTGCGCACCGTCGATGGTGACCTTGCCAATTGTAGCCAGTGTTCCGGCGTTGTTGGCAAGACTGACAAGAGCGTCGGTCTCTGCGTCCAATGCGTACTGAAACGTATCTCCTGCGGTCATGCCGTTGATGGCGTTGGTATAGGCATTGGCAAAAACCATCGGCATCGAGCCCGCCATGGCATCGCCCTCGGCATAGGCCAGACTGGTAAAGCGGCGCACAGAACCGGCGCGTTCATCATTGTCACCGAAACCCTCGGGGAAATAGACCAGATTATCACCCGCCGAAGTGACAGCGCGCACCGCGTCGATCTTGTTGTTGAAATCAAACGCTACCGATTTGCCGCCGCCAATCATAGCGTCATCCATAAACGACGCGCCAAGATCGGTCATTGTACCGGACATCGGATCAATCGTTACGATCATACCGTCAGAAAAGCCCAAGAGCTCCCCGGTTACCGGACGCCAGGCAAGCGCCTGCACAGGTGTCTCCAAAGAGTATGACATGGTGTTCGCGGGCGACTCTAAGTCGTTCATGACAACCAGCGTCGCGCCGTTATCCGCCAAGGCGTAGCCCGACACAGTCGCATGTCCGCCTGCAAATGCGGGACCGGCACCAAGTGCAATAAGGACCGTCGCAACAGATTTGATTTTCATCTTCATACCTTTCGAGTTTGTCAGAGCACGCATAAGTCTGCGCGCTATGATCCCAACAACGAAAGGCAGTGCCGGAAAGTTTCACAAATCGAAAAATTTTCTTCAAACGCTCCTGCACACCGGCATGGCTGGTCTGCCTTGATATTCCCCGAACTCAAGCATCATGCGCAATGCGGGGTCGTCCGCTTGCTTCGACCCGCAGGGTTGCTTCAATAAACATGCGCCGGTTTTCGACAGTGATTTCTGAGATGTCGCGCGTCACGGAAAACCGGATGTCCGCAACACCGGAGGCGCGTATCAAGCCCTCTGCGTCAGCGCGCAGCGCCGCTTCCAGGACGTCCAGCGCTTCGTCGCGGTCCGCAAATATCTTGGGTCCTTCCGGCAGATGCACGGCAAAAGATCCTTCACCTGCACTTGTGACGGCCCCTGTCGCCAGCATCCGCACCTGCCCGACAACAGCCCCGATCGCATTGGCGACACCGGCGTGTTCCGGCAGGATCATCCGTGTCCCAAGACGGTCACCGACAGCCCCATAGTAGGTCGCAGCAGAGGCACCCAAGCCGATAACAGGCACGCCAAGCGACATCTGCATTCGGACGATACCCTCATGCCGGTCAAGCCCCGCCGTCGTCAGCGGATGCTGGGCAAGTGCCGCAGGATCTGACCACTGCCGATCATCCTCTGTAAAGGCGGCTTGCAGCAGGCAATCCACTGTTTGTGCCGTCAGCTGGTCAACGATTTGCCGCGCCAGCAGCTGTGCACTTTCCGCAACGCGCGTGCCAGCTCCGGTCCGGCGCCGGGCAAAAAGCACCAGTGCCTTTTCAGCCGCCTCTTTGTCCCAAGCGCCCAACAGCCCCAGTACATGCGAAGCATCAGAAGGTGTGACACCCGCCAGAATGGCAAGACCCCGCCCCACCAAGCGGCCAAGAGCGGGGCTTTCCATGCGTGACTGCACCACCTGCCCCAAACGCAACGGTCCGTTTACCAGACGATCTGCAACGGCTTGTTCACGCGTGTCTAATCCGGCGAGTGTCCCCGACCAAAGCGGTATCACGAACTGACCGCCATCAGACGCCGGTACCTCCTGTGCCAGCGCACGGTCAAGCGTGCCATGGATCAGATCAGGATGATGCCGCGCCGCCAGAGATATCGGCATCAGCCGGCGCGGGCCAAGCCGCAGACCGCCACCAAGGCCCTCGACCACATGTACCTCGCTATCGCCACCCAGACCTGTCGTCCGCATTGCAACTGCTTCGACCATTGTCCTGAAAGGTCCGACGCGCGCGCCTTTCGGGTCGATCATCGGGCGGCCTTCACGCAGCAGGCAGACATCGGTCGTGGTTCCGCCAATGTCGCTCACCAGTGCATCAGTCTCCCCGGTCAGCCAGCTCGCCCCCGCGATCGATGCGGCAGGTCCGCTCAGGATCGTTTCAATCGGTTTCTCACGCGCAAGGTCGGCTGACACCAAGGCGCCATCGCCACGTACGACCATAAGACGCGCCGATATCCCCACCGTCCTCAGATGGGTCTCACAGGCGGTAATCAGGCGGTCCAACATGCCAATCAGACGCGCGTTTAAGACTGCAGTAAGCGCGCGTTTGGGGCCGCCCAGCGCCTGACTGAGCTCATGTGAACAACTGACAGGCTTACCCGTCACCTCTCTGATCACGTCACGCGCTGCGGTCTCATGGGCCGGATTGCGGGTTGCGAAACTCGCAGCGACCGCAAAGCCTGTGATCCCGGAGTCCAGGCCCTGCAGGACATCTGAAAGGCCCTCCAGATCAAGAGCCGCAACTTCTGCACCCGCATGATTGTGACCTCCCTGCAGACGAATAACCGGATCGCCACGCAACGCATCCGTCAGACCCGCCCGTGCCAATTCGGCATCATCAAACCCGATCGCAACCAAGGCGATGCGGCCGCCCTGCCCCTCGACAAGCGCATTCGTCGCAAGGGTTGTCGACAGCGAAACCATGGCAATGTCAGCGCCATCCACCTGCGCGTCGGCAAGCGCCGCATTGATCGCCGCGCTGACGCCGGTCGCAAGATCAGGCCGCGAGGTCAGCGCCTTTGCAGATGCCAGCACATGTTCGCAGGCCTCGTCCATGATCACCGCATCGGTGTAGGTTCCGCCAGTATCGACGCCAAGCAGGTAAGTCATGTCGCCCTCGTGTTGCATCTGTCAGGACCCTAAGAAGCCCTGAAAGGGGAAAGTGCAAGATCATTTGAGACTGGTCATAAATGAAAGTAGCGTGATTGCACTTGCGTTTCAGTTGATGACCTCGAATAGGCGTAGTTCATCAGCACTCACGGGCACTGGACGCAGCCAGTTCGCGGTGATTTCATCAGCAGCCAGCGCGGTCAGGAAATCACTGCCATAAGTCTTCTCGGCACACAGCAAGACATAGGTAGCGCCGTGCTGTACCGCCAAGTGCTTGAATTCTTCTTCGTCCATCAAGAAGCCCAAGCCGCCGTTCATGAAAGCCGCAGGACTGCGATGATAGGGCGCAGCCAACGTGCTATGATGTGTCGCCCAAAGCAAAGGCGCGCCCATATTTGTACTGTTGAGAATTGCGCCAGGTGGCACCTCGTTCAATGCAACAAGAGAACTATAGGTGCGGCAGCCCGCGCTGGCTGCTTCGGTCTTGTTGTCACTCTGACCTATGTAGGGCCACAGCGGCTTGAGGATGACTTGCGGAGCGATAACTCCCAGAGCCACGATGAACATAAGAACTGCCTTGGTTGCATCACGTGTTTTGAGATAGGCATCCAGAAGCACCGCGATACACAAGCCACCAATCGCAGGCACGACCGACGCGACCAAAATTACGGTGCGCATTTGCAGGAAAACAAGTCCCACGCCAAAAGCGCCGAGCAGCAATAACTGACCAAGAATCGCATTCTGCTTCCGCACGACTTCTGATCCATCACGACGCGAAAGCCAAAGAAAACTGCCCGCGATGAGCGCCATCAGGACCGGGATCATGAATGTCAGTGCCGCACCTGAATGCGTCTGAACATAGATAAGGAAGGGCTTTGCCTCGGTTATCCGTGTGCTGATCATCTCTTGCAACTCGGGAGGAAGATCGCCGTAGGGCCCCCGAACGCAAGGGCCCAAAAGAGGCCAGGCGATCACAAAGCCAATCAGAGTCAGGCAAGCAGTTGCGGCAAGTTGGACTGCAACGCCTTCGGCGCGCCTGCGGAAAGCGATTGGGACCAATACCGCTATCAAGGCAATCGCAATAACCCCAAGCATCGGCGTCCCAAGCTGATCACAAATCGGCGTCATGCGCAGCTCTGGAGCAGTCAAACCAAGCCATAAGAGAAGACTGCCAACCGCCAAAGCGATGCAGAAAGCGACAAGCTTTTGCTGCGGATTGGTACCGCGATCAACAAGGCTGCGCCCAAAAAGCACAACGCCCGCAGCGACGATAAACAGCAAGCTTTCCAGTCCTGTAGAGAGGGCAAAAGCTGCCGCAAGTCCACCGACAATGCCCGCAACAACAGGACGGCTTGGCCACACTACGGCATAGATGAGGATCACCATCATCAACAACTGGACATTATGGTGATCCAGATTTCCTGCGCGTGAGTGCAAGTCGGACAAGAGTGGCCAGAATATTGCGCACAATACTGCGAAACTCGCTGCAACCGGGCCAAAAAGGTGCCTGGTCCCGAACGCAATGACCAAGAGTGTCAGGACAAATATGAAAGTAGGCCAAATCGCCGAGCCGATCAGTTCAGCCGTTTCCATCTGCAAGACATAGGAAAACGGCACAATGAAGGCTGCAATTCCCGCATCTATATAGCGCGACCAATGCATCAATACGCCATCCGGTGGCATCAAACGGTACTGCGTTGTATCGAACCAGCTTTGTCCGGCCAGCCAGTCGCGGACCATGACCATCCGCATGATGTCATCATTGCCCATCGAAGCGAAGTTTTCCTCCATTTCGATTCCAGCAACAACTGCCTTCACGAGAGCGATCATGATTGCCCCGATCAAAACGAGGAAGAGCGGCCGCTTTTGGCAAAATTCAATCAGGACTGAGTAATTCATGGATAGCAGTTACTTCCGATTGGTCTCGAACGCATTCCTTACAGGCTAAATGGACTAAAGAATGACATTTTTCTTACCTTCATTTCTGAAATGCGTTGGAAACACAGCCAAGTTTCGTCATGCCCGAAAGGCAACGAAACGCGCTCCGCAAAAGTTCAAGACCGAACCCACAGCAGAGCCCGCAACAAAACCCCAAAACACCGTCATAGTCTCTGAGCCGAAAGTGCTAATGATGATCGAATAGACGAAATAGTTGGTCAGACTGCCAACCACTTGAACAGTGAAATATAGTCGGAATTGGGCCTTGCCATTTGCATATCGGGTCGCACGAAAGGTCCAGTTTCGGTTCAAGAGCCACGTCGCCAATACAGCGAGCGGAAACGAGAACGCTCTTGCGAGGAATGGATTGAAATCCAGCGAGATCAACAGCCACAACAAACCTCCATCAACAACAAAACCGACACCTCCGACGGCACCAAAGCGCATGATCTGCAGGGCGAGTTCTGACCTTATCAACTCTTACCGCCTTGCAGGTGCAGGCAATGACAAATACGCCATACGCTTCATCTCGCGCCTGCCCAGTGTCACCGTATCAAGGATCAGCCCGCTCATCACGGAAAGTACACCAATCACCATGATTGCCGATGCAAGAATTGCTGTCGGAAACCTTGGTACAAGCCCTGTTTCGATGAATTCGGCCACGATCGGAACGCCAAGAATAAGCGAGACGATCCCGAGCAGGGCACCAATCCCGCAAAACATGGCAAAGGGACGCTCTTCTTTCACCAGCAGGACAATCATCTTGAGAATGCGAAAACCATCGCGGATCGTATTCAGTTTACTATCTGATCCGGGGAGACGATCAATATAGGCCGTATCCACATCAGCGATGGGCATACGCAACTCCAACGCATGTACAGTCAGTTCGGTTTCAATCTCGAACCCGCGCGACAATGCAGGAAAACTCTTGACGAAACGGCGGGAGAAAACGCGGTAGCCAGTCAGCATGTCCTTGGTGCGATTACCAAAAATGCCCGCAACAAGGCTTGTCAGCATCCAGTTGCCAAACCTGTGACCGGGTCGATAGGCCGCGGCTATGTCCGTCACGCGACAACCACTGACCATATCCAGTGTTTCCGCCAAGAGCTTGTCCACCAAGGCAGGTGCGGCACTTGCTTCATACGTGTTGTCTCCATCGACCATCACATACACATCTGCATCGATGTCAGCGAACATCCGGCGCACCACATTGCCTTTTCCCTGCTGATTTTCGACCCGCACGATTGCACCGGCCGCACGCGCGATATCGACCGTCTCGTCGGTAGAGTTATTGTCGTAGACATAGATATCAGCGTCAGGCAGGGCCGCGCGAAAATCGGCAACTACTGTGGCGATTGGTTTCGCTTCATTGAAGCAGGGAATTAGCACCGCAACTTTAGGTTCGGAAGTGTGCTCCACGCGAAGGCGCTCCTTGGTATCTCGGTTTCTTGGCATAGCAGCCACAGCAGAACATGGCGATAGTTCACGGTCTATTTGTGGCCAGAGTGTGTAATTTCTGAATCACACCATTGTCTGTTTGCCCTTTAGCGCGAATACTTGGCCCATGAACAACAGCCCGGAAAATCCAGACTTCAGGGAAACGCTCCGCACGCGCCGTGACGACCTGATTGCCCTGACACAGGATCTCATCCGTATTCCGACGCTGAACCCGCCCGGTGACTGCTATCGCGAGATTTGCGAGTATCTCGACAAGCGCCTTCGGAGTTCAGGGTTCACGACCGAACTGATCCGCGCCCACGGCACACCCGGAGATAGCGACAAATATCCCCGCTGGAACATCGTCGCACGGCACGAAGGGGTCCGGTCCGGTGACTGTGTACATTTCAACAGCCATACCGACGTGGTCGAGGTCGGCAGCGGCTGGAGCAAGGATCCTTTTGGGGGCGAATTACTTGCCGGCAAGATCTTCGGCCGTGGTGCCTGCGATATGAAAGGCGGGCTTGCTGCCTCGATCATTGCAGCAGAGACATTTATCGCAACACATCCCGACTACGCCGGAGCAATCGAAATCTCTGGTACGGCGGATGAAGAGTCAGGAGGCTATGGCGGTGTCGCCTATCTGGCCGAGCAGGGTTATTTTGACCCATCCCGCGTCCAGCATGTGATTATCCCGGAACCCTTGAACAAGGACCGCGTTTGCCTTGGCCACCGCGGTGGTTGGTGGGCCGAGATCGAGACATTCGGCGAAATCGCCCACGGGTCCATGCCTTTTCTGGGTGACTGCGCCGTCCGGCATATGGGCGCGGTCCTGACAGCATTCGAAGAAGAACTTTACCCAGCGATGGCTGCCCGCACGACTGAAATGCCGGTCGTGCCGGAGGGTGCGCGATCATCCACAATGAACATCAACTCCATCCATGGCGGCCAACCCGAACAAGACGCGGACTACACCGGCCTGCCAGCGCATTGTGTGCCTGACAGTTGCCGTATCGTGATCGATCGCAGATTCCTGGCCGAAGAAAACGTCGCGGATGTACGCGGCGAGGTGAAGGCGCTTCTCGAACGGCTCAAGGCCAGCCGCGACCGGTTCGCATACGACCTGCGCGAAATCAATATGGTCCTACCCAGCATGACGGACCAAAACGCACCCATCGTGCAGACCGTTGCAAGCGAGATCGAAAAAGTCCTTGGCAAACCGGCAGAGTTTGTCGCCTCTCCCGGTACCTACGATCAAAAACACATCGACAGGATTGGCAAGCTGAAGAACTGCATTGCCTATGGGCCAGGGATTCTGGAATTGGCCCACAAGCCCGATGAATACATCGAGGTGGATGATATGCTGGACAGCGCGCAGGTGATGGCCGGGGCGTTGACGAATATCCTGCTGGGGTAAGGGCATCTGCATCAGGCCGGGAAAGCCGGTTGCAGCGCGTAGGTCTCTGCCCCGCTCCTTTCATTGAAATAGAGCGGTCGCAACACTATCGTTCTTCGGGAAAGCAAATGCCGGAGACTGCCCTTGACCGAATGTGCGTGGTGGACATCGATCTTTTCGCGTGTGGCGGTGCCCCGCCTGATGTTCGGAGCAGAGGGTGTAGACAGCGATCGTGCCGCCCTGCGCCACCTTGTCGACGAGGTAATCAAGCCGCTTCGCCGTGGTGACCCGCTTGAAAATGTGGCGCTCCCCGCCAGATACATCGCTGTCAAGAAAACCTCACGCCGTCCGGTCGCCGGACGACGATTGCCCCATTTCCTGTTTACCAGCGACCTGCCCTTTGTCTCTGACTTCGTGGCGGACATTCTGTCAGCGCACGATACCGGCGCCATGCGACTGGTACCGGCGAAATTTATGGAATATGGCGGAACCGACGAAATAGACGAGGCGATGCATCTGCTCATCCCTGGCAATGCAAAAACCTGCATCATTGGATACAGCGATGCCGCCCTGCAAAGCGCCGGTCGCGGGCCGAAAGCAGGCAAGATCATATTCGCCAAACAGACCTATTCCGACGACGACATCAGGCTGGGAAAGACCGCGACCGGAGGGCCAGAGGTCTGGGTCGATCCGGGGTTGCTTGGCGGTTTGTTCGTCAGCGACGCCGTCAAAGTGCGGCTTGATGCTGCTGGAACCGGTGGCGAATTCCACTGGAAGCGTGCACCTGTGGTTGCAGAATGAACCTATCACCTGACGTCGGATTGGTGGAAGCTTCTCGATCCGGTTCGGACTGTGTGGTCGGGCGGAATATGATCCCCGGGATGAGAACACATATGGCAGGGCCGTGCGCGCTTCCGGCGATCAGAGACATCAAGCGCACCAACGCGACCAATGCGCCACGGACTTCGAGATAAGTGAAAAATGGTGAGCCGTGATGGGTTCGAACCATCGACCTACTGATTAAAAGTCAGTTGCTCTACCAACTGAGCTAACGGCCCACTAGGGGCGCTACTTAGAAAGGCGCGGGGGTGGGGTCAAGCCCCAAATGCCGCTCCCCGCTGGATAACTTGCCTGCCTTGGCCTATATCGCCGCCATGACCACCAACGACTCATCATTTTTGCCCTTTATGAAGATGCACGGGCTTGGAAACGACTTTGTCGTCGTTGACGAACGGGGAATCACCCCGCAGGTCAATGCAGCCTTGGCCATCTCCATGGCAGACCGGCATCGTGGTGTGGGTTTTGATCAGCTTGCGGTCCTGTCAGACACACCGGACGCGGATGTCCGACTGGTGTTCTGGAATAGCGACGGGTCGCAGGCCGGAGCATGCGGGAATGCAACGAGGTGCGTCGCGCGACATATGATGGATCAAACCGGCGTCACTGCGTTGACCCTCCAGACCGAACGCGGTGTGTTGCAGGCACGCGATGCCGGCGATGGTCTGACCTCGGTCAATATGGGCCAACCGCAACTGCAGTGGCAGGATATCCCCCTTGCCGAGGCGATGGAAACGCTAGAGTTGCCTATAGAGGGGGCGCCGACCGCGACCGGCATGGGCAATCCGCACTGCACTTTCTTTGTCCCTGATGCCGAAGCGGTTGACCTCGCGGCCAAAGGCGCTGCCCTTGAACACCATCCGCTTTACCCCGAACGCACCAATGTGCAGTTTGCCAGCTTGATCGGCCCCGATCACCTGCGCATGCGTGTCTGGGAACGGGGTGTGGGTATCACCCTTGCTTCAGGCTCTTCCTCTTGCGCCACAGCGGTCGCAGCGGCCCGGCGCGGCCTGACCGGACGGGATGTGACCATCACGCTTGACGGCGGAACGCTTTTCATCAGCTGGCGCGATGATGGCGTATGGATGACAGGGCCGACCGCCCATGTCTTTGACGGACAATGGCGGCTGTGATGGCCAAGACCGCACCCATCTTTTCGAACCATGGCTGCCGCCTGAACGCCTATGAAACCGAGGCGATGAGGGAACTTGCTACTGCCGCGGGTGTCGATAACGCAATCATCGTAAACACATGCGCGGTGACATCAGAAGCGGTGCGCAAGGCGCGGCAGGATATCCGCAAACTGCGCCGCGATCACCCAGAAGCGAAACTGATTGTGACAGGCTGTGCCGCGCAGACAGAGCCGGACAGTTTTGCCAAAATGGACGAGGTGGATGTCGTTCTTGGCAACACCGAAAAGATGAACCCTGCCACCTGGGCGGGGATGGCCCCCGATCTGATAGGGCGGACAGAACCTGTGCAGGTTGACGACATCATGTCGGTGACCGAAACCGCAGGCCACCTGATTGACGGGTTCGGGACCCGCAGCCGCGCCTATGTACAGGTCCAGAACGGCTGCGATCACCGCTGTACTGTCTGCATTATCCCCTACGGTCGCGGTAATTCGCGCTCGGTCCCTGCCGGTGTGGTTGTCGATCAGATCAAGCGACTGGTGGATACAGGGTACAATGAGGTCGTGCTGACGGGTGTCGACCTGACCAGTTGGGGCGCTGATCTGCCCAGCGCGCCCAAACTCGGCGATCTGGTGATGCGTATCCTCAAACTCGTACCCGACCTGCCACGCCTGCGGATCAGCTCCATCGACAGCATCGAGGTGGACGAGAACCTGATGCAGGCGATTGC
>CAZTKF010000040.1:0-20492 GCA_964614205.1 uncultured Loktanella sp.
TCTGCCAGATCCGGGCTGGCCCCCGATTTCATCAAAAACGACTTCACGCGCGGCGCGAAGTACCCGAACAGTTCTGCAAACGCCTTGCGGTCCTGATGGTCCCGCACGGCATGGACCTGCGCAATCCAGGCCATACGTTTTGCTGTCGCTTCAGGGTTCACCTGTTTCTTCCTCGCTTTGCGCTTCGGCTGCGCCTTTTCATCACCATAAGTGACTGCAGGTGGCAGCGCATCCGCTTTTGTGAGGGGGTTAGGTTCCGTCAACATAAACGTGATACGGCCCCATACTGCGACTGGATCACCATTGCTGAAGAATTTCTTGTGATCCATGCAAGTTATCGGCACGTATGAAGAAACAGAATAAAAAGACAGAAGTTGGAGCCCCCCTAAAATGCCATTCGAGACCGGGACCGCCGCGCCCAAGAAAATCGCGGTAATTGGTGCGGGGATTTCTGGCATGGGGGCTGCGCACGCGCTGGCGACGGATCACCGCGTCGTATTGTTCGAGGCCGAAAACCGCCTTGGCGGACATGCCCGTACACGAATGGCAGGCTTAAACCGCGATCAGGCCGTCGATACCGGCTTTATCGTCTTCAACTACGCCAACTATCCCAATCTGACGAAACTCTTCGATCATCTGGACGTGCCGGTGACTAAAAGCAACATGAGCTTTGGCGCGTCGTTCAGCGGTGGCCAGATGGAATACGGTTTGGCCAGTCTCAATGCCCTTTTCGCGCAACGCAGCAATATCGCCAGCCCGAAGTTTCTGCGCATGGTCCGCGATATCCTGAAGTTCAACGCCAAGGGGCTGGAGGCCAGCCAGGACCACACGATGACAATCGGTGAGCTTCTCAAAAAGCTCAACCTCAGCGACTATTTCCGCGATCACTATCTCTTGCCCTTCTCCGGCGCGATCTGGTCAACTCCAAAAGAGAAAATCCTCGATTTCCCCGCTTATGCCATGATGCGCTTTTTCGACAACCACGCGCTTCTCAGCGCGACTGGCCAGCATCAATGGTACACGGTTGATGGCGGATCACAGGAATATGTCAGGCGTCTTGGCGCCGATATGATGCAGCGTGGGATTGATATCCGCCTCGGGGCACCTATCGATGCGGTACGCCGTACGGCGACCGGCGCTGATATCAAGACACATGGTGCCGCGTGGGAGGCCTTTGACGAGGTAGTCTTTGCCACCCATTCCGACGATACGCTGCGGATGCTGTCTGACGCCACAGCGATTGAGCAATCGGTCCTCGGGGCCATCCGGTACCAGCCTAACAAGGTTGTTCTCCATTCCGATACATCCATCATGCCCAAGCGCCGTCAGGTCTGGTCGTCATGGATCTATTCGGAAGACGCCCAGCGCACGGACAAAGAGATCAACTTGACCTATTGGATGAACTCCTTGCAGCCTTGGCTGAAAGAAGAGGATATGATGGTCACGTTGAATAGTAACCGCCCAATCCGCGAAGATCTGATCTGGGATGAAGTCACCTTACGGCACCCGGTTTATGACCTCGAAGCGATCGCAGCGCAGGAAGCAGCCGCAGCGATGAATGGTTCAAACCGGACGTGGTTCTGTGGCGCTTGGATGAAGAACGGTTTCCATGAGGACGGGCTGTCCAGCGCAATGGATGTCGTTCACGCGCTCAACGCACATCGCAATGTGCACCTCGCAGCCGAGTGACGGGGACTATTCATCATATCGCAGCGGAAACCTATCACGGGCGGCGTGGGGCCACAAAGAATGCCTTTCGCTATTCGATCGACTATGTGCTGACAGATGCAGAATCACAGGTGCGGACACCTGCGCTCTTCTCACGCAACCGCGGCAACCTGATGTCATTGCAAGATCGCGATCACGGCGGTGCGCCGAAGCAGGGCAAGGGGGCCGCATGGGTGCGCGACATTCTTTCGGCCTTTGATATCCATGATGCAGTGCGCATTGAACTGCTGGCGCAACCGCGCGTTCTGGGTCACGTGTTCAACCCGGTGTCATTCTGGCTCTGCTACAACGCGGATGATGCGCTGACGACTGTCATTGCCGAGGTTACGAATACCTTCGGCGACCGTCACTCCTATTTGTGCCGACATGACGATGGCCGCACGATCACCAAGGATGAAACACTCTCGGCGCAAAAACTGATGCATGTGTCGCCGTTTCAGCCGATCGAGGGGGGCTATACCTTCCGCTTTGATATCCAGCCTGACAGCATTGGCATCTGGATCGACTATGCGCGCGGCAATGGCGGTCTGATCGCGACCTTGACCGGCCCGCGCAAGCCGATCACCAACGGCGCAATCATCAAGGCAGTGCTGCGGCGACCTTTCGGGTCGCGTCGCGTTCTGGCACTGATCCATTGGCAGGCGCTCAAGCTGTGGTTCAAGGGGGCGACCTTCCGGTCGCAGCCCGAACCGCCTACCGAAGAGGTCAGCAGATGACAGCCCTCTCAGAGCGGCTGCCAGCCTATTCTCTTTTTGCGGCTGTGCTGTCTGGTGCTGGCCTGCCAATCTACATCTACGCACCCAAATACTATGCCGACACCTTTGGCGTAAGCCTTGCCGCTTTGGGCGCACTGCTGTTTGCGATGCGCCTTTTCGATATGATCCAGGATCCGGTCCTGGGGTGGATCAGTGAACGGCTCACGCGGTTCAAGAAACCGGTGATCTCACTGACGGCGATCGTCATGGCTCTTTCCATGATCGGCCTTTTTGCTGTGGCTCCACCCATCGACCCGCTCTGGTGGTTCGGGATCACTGTTACGGGGCTTTTCACCGCCTTCAGCTTTTTGACCATCAATTTCTATGCCCAAGGCGTCAGCAAGGCAGGCGACAACCCGCAAGGGCATGTGCGCCTGGCCGCTTGGCGCGAAAGTGGTGCACTCCTTGGTGTGTGTATCGCTGCCGTCATTCCCACAGCCCTAATTGGCGTTGTGACCGATCCGTTTGCCGCTTTTGCGATCGGATTTGCGGCACTCACGCTGATCGCCGCCATCTTCATGTGGCCCGAGTGGAAAGAAAGGGTCAGCCAAGAGCCATCGCAGATCGGCGACATCATCCGCGACAGTACCGCGCGAAAACTGCTGTTCCTTGCACTAGTCAACGCGACGCCACTGGCCGTGTCCTCGACGCTTTTCCTTTTCTATGTGGAAAGCAAATTGGGGGCGGTCGGCTGGGAAGGCCCATTGTTGGTGCTGTTCTTTCTTGCGGCGGCGCTGTCATCGCCCGTTTGGTCGGCACTCGCCCGGCGGTTCCGCCCCAAACCGGTGTTAATCGCGGCCATGGCCCTTGCCATAGCATCATTTGCATACACGCTCACTTTATCACCCGGTGATGTGATCCCTTTCGCGGTTATCTGCGTACTAAGTGGTGCAACGATCGGCGCAGACCTGACTTTGCTGCCGGCAATGTTTGCAAAACGTATGGCTGTGATCTCGCCCAACGGAGGGCAGGGATTTGGCCTTTGGAATCTGGTGAACAAGTTCACGCTTGCCTTCGCCGCGGTGGTGTTGCTGCCACTACTTGAAAGATCAGGCTTTCAGGCAGGGGCAACAGACTTGCCGGTGCAAGCCATCACGATGCTGACGGTGCTTTATGCGCTCGTACCGTCGCTATTGAAAATACTGGCGATCGGCTTGCTGATTGCCACAAAGCTCGAGGACTAAACGATGCCGTTTATGACCTACATTCTGATTGGCGCGGCCCTGATGGGTGTCGCAGTCTTTGCAAAGTCACGCTATCTGTCGTTCTGGGCGCAGAAATCCGATGACTACGCAGATGGCCCCATTTTTGACATTCGCGAACGCTTCAATGGACCGATTATCTGCGAAGGCGTGATCTATGGCCCGACCGGAAAGGTCTCTTCACGGTTTGTCGCCGACTTCGATGCGTCGTGGAACGGCAATGTCGGCACCATGAAGGAAAAGTTCCACTATGACAGTGGTCAGATCCAGCACAGGGAATGGACACTCACGCTTGGCAACGATGGCAAGATCAAAGCCGAAGCCCCTGATGTCGTTGGCAGTGGAACGGGCGAACAAAAGGGGTCGGCGGTTCTGCTCAACTACCGCATAAAGCTGACTGAAGAAGCGGGCGGACATGCGCTGGATGTCACTGACTGGATGTACCTGATGTCCAACGGGTCCATCATGAATCGCAGCCAGTTCCGCAAGTTCGGGATCAAGGTCGCGGAACTGGTCGCAACAATGCGCCCCAAAGACACCGCCTACGCAGGAGAGTAATCGTGAAGGACTGGCAAGGAAAACGCTACTGGCTTGTCGGTGCGAGCGAGGGGTTGGGGCGCGAAGTGGCTTTCTGCCTCAGTCGCGCCGGAGCCGAAGTGGTTGTTTCTGCCAGATCCGAAGACCGCCTCAAGGAACTGGTCGCCGAACTGCCCGGCAAAGCCGCTTATGTTGTTGTTGATGTAGCAGACCGCCCCGCCGTCGAGGCTGCGGCGAAAGAGATCGGCGACATTGACGGTGTTGTCTATCTTGCCGGTGTCTACTGGCCGATGAAGGCGCAGGAATGGGACAATGAAAAAGCCGATATGATGGGAGAAGTAAATTTTCTTGGTGCGTCGCGGGTGGTTGGATCGGTCATCAAGAATATGGTCGCCAAGAATGCGGGCCACATCGTGCTTGTCGGCTCTTTGTCGGGGTTCCGTGGTCTGCCCGGCGCGATCGGCTACTGCTCTTCAAAGGCGGGCATGATGTCCTTGGCGGAATCCATGCAGGCGGACCTGCGCAAGACACCGATCGAAGTGCAACTGATCAACCCCGGGTTCATAAAGACACGTCTGACCGACAAGAACGATTTTAACATGCCGTTCATAATGTCGCCCGAAGACGCCGCAAAAGAAGTCTTCGACCATATGAACACTGACAACTTCAAGAAAAGCTTCCCGATGCTCTTTTCATGGGTCTTTCGCTTGTCGCAGTTCATGCCCGACTGGATGTACTATCGGCTTTTCGGCGCGAAATAGACCCTTCATCTTGAACCAAGAAATCCTGCCGGTAGACCCTGCCCGCCCATCAGGCACCAACCCGATATTTTGATTGCTACCGCGGCATAGGGTTTGTGGCGCGCTTGTACTGCGTCCAGTTCTTGATCTCGGGATAATGGCGCCGCCGCCAGTCTTTGACCCTTGGGTTCATCACCTTGCGCCACGCCGTAGGCACCAAGGCAATCATCGTCATCAGCGGATAGCCATAAGGCAACTGCGGCGCCTCATCGACGTCATATGTCTGCAAAAGTGGAAAACGGCGACCGGGCTTGTAGTGGTGGTCTGAATGCCGCTGCAAGTTGATCAACAACCAGTTCGAGGCTTTTTGCGTTGCATTCCACGAATGATGTGGCTTGACGTGTTCGTAGGTGCCATTGCCAAGATGCTTGCGGGTCAGACCGTAGTGTTCAACATAATCCACCAGTTCAAGCTGAAAGACCGCCCAGAACGCCTGTGTTCCGAATAGGAAAACGCCCCACCAACCGCCGATGATCCACGCCAAAAGCGCAAATCCGGATTGAAGCGCGAGATAGATCCAAAACGGGTTTGACCGATGAAACCACGCCCGCGACTTGCGTGCCAGTAGCGCCTTCTCGGCCCTGAAGGACGACACCAGCGACTGGTAAAGAACGCGCGGAAAGAACCGGTAGAAACTTTCGCCATAGCGCGCTGTCACAGGATCACGCGGCGTGCCGACATAGCGATGGTGCACCAGCAAATGCTCTGACCTGAAATGTCCATAGAGAACCGAGGCCAGCAGAATATCGGCCATCCATCGCTCTAGCCTGGACTTTTGATGCATCAATTCATGCGCATAGGTGATGCCGATCGTCCCCGACAGGATGCCAAGGGAGGCGAAGAGCAACCACTGTTCGATACGTCCGAGATGATCTGTCTGCACAACATAGATCATGATTCCAAAGATCGTGACCAGCTGAACAGGGGTCCAGAACAGCGTGATAAACCGGTACCAGAAAAGGTGTTTCTCGGGTGTCTCAGGATCAGGGTTTTCGTTATTTCTGCCGACAACATAGTCGAGACCGGTAAAGAGATACCACGTCGACAGTGGCAAAAGCGCGATGGTCCAGCCACCCTCTCTTGCTGCAAGGATGGCCAAAGGCACAAGTCCGAGCGAGAGCCAGAACGGCAATGCGTTCAGGAACTGGCCTTTTTCTGGGGCTTGGGCAATCGCTGTCATCATGGGTCTCCACAGCCTATCTGCGATGAGTTTAGGATCGGTAAAGACGTTTCTCAATCATCGCGTAGCGTCATGTGGGCCAGATCAAAGACCTTGCGCATCGCGGTGGGCAAAGCCGTCGGGCTGAACTCGTCGGGCATCAGGAAGCGTCCACGCAGGGGTTCGGTACGCGCATCGACGCGGACGGTCATGATCTTCAGGCGCAGATGGAAATGCGTGAATGTATGGCGCGCTTCTTCGCCCAAGGCTTTCCAGTCTGCCTTGAATGGCGGGTTCGGTTCTGGGTTGTCATTCCAGTCAGACCCCGGCCAGCCCAGCATCCCGCCAAGCAACCCCTTTTCGGGACGTGTTTCCAGCAACCATGCGCCATCGGTGCGCCGCGCGACATACGCTATGCCGAACCGTGTCGGCGTTTTCTTTTTGGGCGTCTTTCTCGGCAAATCCGCCGCCGTACCCGCTTTACGCGCCGCACAAGGGTCGCGCCACGGACAAATGCCACAGGCAGGGCTGCGCGGCGAACAGATTGTGGCACCGAGGTCCATCACGGCTTGTGCATAATCCCCCGGCCGTTCTTGGGGCGTCAGTTCCTTCGCCTTGGCCGTCAACGCGATCTTCGACCCCGGCAATGGCGCGTGTATGTCGTAAAGCCGCGCCATAACACGCTCGACATTGCCATCCACAACCGTTTCGTGCCGGTCAAAGGCGATCGCCGCGATCGCCGCTGCCGTATAGGGGCCAATACCGGGGAGCTTGAGCAGGGTCTCGTATGTGTCGGGAAAGATGCCACCATGATCGGCCACCACAGTCCGCGCACATTTCAACAGGTTGCGCGCACGGGCATAATAGCCCAGCCCTGCCCATGCAGCCATGACCTCGGCATCGTCAGCGGCGGCAAGGTCACATACTGATGGCCAGAGCCTCAGAAACTTGCGGTGATAATCACGCACTGCTGCGACGGTTGTTTGCTGCAACATCACCTCGGACATCCAGACTGCATAGGGGTCTGGCAGAACACCCGCTTTCCGGTCGGCAGGCGGCACCCGCCACGGCATGTCGCGGGCATGGGCATCGTACCATGCCAAAAGCTCTGCACTGAGGTCACGCAATGTTTATTACCCGTTTCATCCTGTCGCGCAGACTTGGCGCGTCTTTCATCTTAGAGTAGGGCTTAGATATGAAAGAACCACGTCACACCAGCACCACGCGCGGATTTTCCCGCGCGGCGACGTTGATGCAAGGCAATATCCGCAAAGCCAGCGAAGACCGCGGCTTTGCCGTGACCCGCCTGCTGACGCATTGGTCAGAGGTGGTGGGCGAAGCAACCGCTAGAATTGCAACCCCTGTGAACGTCAGCTACGGCAAGGGCGGCATGGGGGCGACGCTAACGCTGCTTACCACAGGCGCGCAGGCACCCATGCTGGAAATGCAAAAGGACCAGATCCGCGAGAAAGTGAATGCCTGTTACGGATATCGGGCTATTTCGCGGGTAAGGATCACGCAAACAGCGCCGACGGGCTTTGCCGAGGGGCGGGTGGCGTTCACACCGGCACCCAAGGTGAAAAAAGCACCGGATGCCGCGACAAAGTCGACGGCAGAGTCGCTGACCGAAACGGTAGAGAACGAACAATTGCGGGCGGCGCTGGCGGCGCTGGGCGCAAATGTACTTACAAAACAGAACGCTGATCAGAGGTAGATATGAAACGCAGAACTCTTTTGGCCGCAGGTGGCGGTGCTCTTGTGGCTTTGGGCGCAGGCTGGACTGTGACTCGGCCTGACCCGCAAACAGGGCTTCTGCCCGGTGCCGCCTACGCCCAAAGCAACGACGGGGCGTTGCCCGAAGTGATGGAGATGGTGCAGGGCAACCCTGATGCCACAGTTGAGATGATCGAGTATGCCTCGTTTACCTGCCCGCATTGCGCAAGTTTCCATGCCAACCAGTATCAGGCCTTGAAGCAGAACTATATCGACACGGGCCGCATCCGGTTTGTGTACCGCGAAGTCTATTTTGACCGTCCGGGTCTCTGGGCTTCGATGATCGCACGCTGCAACAAAGACATGGGCTTCTTCTTTGCCTTCTCTGAACTCCTGTATCAGGAACAGCGCAACTGGCTGGCTTCTGGCGATCCTGCCGGCATCATTGAAGATCTGCGCCGTCTGGCCAAGACCGCGGGCCTTGATGACGCGACATTGGATGCCTGCCTGAGTGACGGTCCCAAGGCAGAGGCGCTCTTTGCATGGTATCAGCAGAATGCGGACCGGGACGGAATCAATTCAACACCGAGCTTCATTATTGACGGTCAAAAATATTCGAACATGGCCTATGATGAATTCGCTGATATTCTGGACGGAAAGCTGGGCTAGACCAGCCCTTCGCATGAACTGAAAGAATTGCAATGCAGCCTCTTGCAGGCCTGAAAGTTGTGGAACTGGCGCGGGTCCTTGCGGGCCCGCTGGCTGGCCAGACCCTCGCCGATCTGGGTGCCGAGGTCATCAAGATCGAAAGCCCTCAAGGAGATGATACACGCCAGTGGGGCCCGCCCTTTGTCGATCATGACGGCGAAAGGAGCGCAGCCTATTTCCACTGCTGTAACCACGGCAAGAAATCCGTCGTTGTCGACTTTCGCACCCCTGAGGGGCAGGCGCAGGTGCGCAAGCTGGTGGCGGATGCGGATATCCTGATCGAGAACTTCAAAGTGGGCGGTCTGGTGAAATACGGGCTGGACTATGACAGCCTCTCTTCCATCAATCCCCGCCTCATCTATTGTTCGATCACCGGATTCGGGCAGGACGGCCCCTACGCCAAGCGTGCGGGCTATGATTACATCATCCAAGGAATGTCAGGGCTGATGTCTGTTACCGGCCCGCCTGACGGACAGCCGCAAAAAGTGGGTGTCGCCGTTACGGATATCTTCACCGGCATCTATGCCTGCACAGGCATCCTTGCCGCAGTTCACCAACGCCAGACTACGGGCAAAGGCCAGCACATCGACATGGCGCTACTGGATGTGGCGACCGCGGTGATGACCAATCAGGCGATGAACTATCTGGTTACAGGGGACGCGCCGAAACGGCTGGGGAATGCCCACCCCAATATCGTACCCTATCAGGTTTTTGACTGTGCGGACGGTCATATTATCGTCGCCAGCGGAAATGACGGACAGTACCAGCAGTTTTGCGCGCTCTTGGATGTCCCCGAGCTTGCCCAGCATCCCGACTATGCAACCAATGCCGCGCGCCTGACAAATCGCGATGTGCTGACAGAGGCATTAACGGCGAAAACGAAGCACTGGACCAAGACGGACCTGCTTGCAGCCTGCGAGGCGCATGGTGTTCCCGCCGGCCCTATCAATAACTTGCAAGAGACCTTCGCGGATCCCCAGATCATCCATCGTGGCATGCGGGTGGATCTGGATGGTATTCCGTCGGTCCGGTTGCCCATCACGTTTTCGGATGCCGACGTCAGCCCTAAGGCGGCATCGCCCAAACTGGGTGCAGATCAGGATTTGCTCGACTAGAGCCCCAGCCGCTCAAAGGCGGCATCCACTGGCCCCCAATCAACCAATTGCAAACGCACCGGCAATGTCAGTACTTTCATCCGGAAACTGTCAGGCAGACGCACCGCGTCTTTTTCTGTCGTCACCAGTTGCGCCCTGCGCGCGCCGGCCTCGATTTCCAGTCTCTTCATCAGGGCTTCCGTAAGAGGTTGGTGATCGCCCAGCGCCTCGGCCCGCACCAAGGTTGCACCCATATCGCGCAGGGTGACAAAGAACTTTTCGGGGTGGCCGATCCCTGCGAAGGCCAAGAGCTTCAAGTCACGCCACGGCATGCCCGTTGGCAGCGGCGCAAGATGACCGACAAGGTGGGGGACCTCGAACTTCCATTGCGCACTGAACCTGTCTTGTACGTCAGGGGGGCCGATTGACAGCACCAGATCGGCACGCGCCATACCCGCGGCAACCGTTTCCCGCAACGGACCCGCCGGAATGACACGCCCGTTGCCAAAACCGCGCATAGCATCGACCACCACAATAGATAGATCCTTGGCGACATCAGGGTTCTGAAAACCGTCATCCAACAGGATTACATCCGCCCCCGCTTCTTGCGCAGCCCTCACACCTTCTGCGCGGTCCCTTGCGACCCACGTCGGCGCAAAGGCCGCCAGCAAAAGCGGTTCATCTCCGGTTTCGTCTGCCTTGTGCGCCCTCTCATCGACGCGCACGGGCCCAGCAAGGCTGCCACCATACCCGCGCGAGACGACGTGCGGGTTCCGTCCGCGTGCGTGAAGCCTTTCGATCAGCGCAATCGTCGTCGGCGTTTTGCCCGTGCCGCCTGCGTTGATGTTGCCAATGCAGATCACCGGAACCTCAGCAGTGATCTTGGGCGCTTGCCTGACACGGCGGGCCGTCGCCATGGCATAGATCACAGCCAGAGGCGCAAGCAGGCGGGCAGACAATGCCGGTTGATCAGGAGCTGTGAACCAGAACAGCGGCGCGCGCATCTTCTAAACCAACTCTTCCAGCCGCAATTGAATGAAAGACGCAATCCGGTTTGTCACCGTTGCACCACGCGATGTCACATCCCAAGCGGCATGGGCCAACTGCGCCGCCTTGTCCGCAGACAAAAGGCTTTCTACGGCGGGGCCCAAGTCAGCACCTGACCGGATCAGCATCGAGGCACCCGCTGCATTCAGACGGCCTGCATGGCGCTGATACGGGGCAACCTGCGGCCCATACAGGACAGCAGAGCCCAATGCAGCTACTTCAAATGGGTCGCGGCACCCGCCACCGCGCAGTGTTCCTCCCAGATAGGTGATCGGCGCAATCCGGTACCACAGTCCCAATTCTTCTTCGGTGTCTACGACATAGACCTGCATCATTTCCGAAGGTTCGGGCTCGTCCGACCGCAGGGCAACATGAAACCCCTGCTCGCCCATGCACCGCGCAACATCTGCAGCCATTGCAGTATCTTTTGGGACGACAATCATCAGTAATCTGTGCGCACGTCTGCTCGCAACCTGATGTGCCTGCGCGATCGTAACGCATTCCTCTGCGGTCGCCGCGGCAACCAGCCAAACCGGTCGCGTCCCGATTGCTGACGCGATCTGGTGGCGCTCCGTTTCGTTGCAGGGCAGCGTCGGTGCGCAGTCTTCCATGGCCCCTGTCACCAAGACCGTATCCGCCGGTGTGCCAGCGTGGATCAGACGATCCGCTGCATTCTGATCAAGTGCGAGAACCGCTTCAAACTGTGACAGGATCGAACGCATGGCGCCCGGCACCCATTTACCGGCGACATCTTCCAGTCCTTCAGCCGATGCATCCACAAACATCATCGGGATATCCGCATTGCGCATCTCGGCCAGCAAGATGGGGTCAAGGTCGCCCTTCACCCAAATGCTCATCACGGGTTGCCAGTGGGCGACGAACTTGACGATAGCGGCGCGGCCCTGCGGTTCCGGCAGAGCGCGATCTGCATATTCAGGTGTCCAATCCAGAAGCGTTGCAATCACATGGACCGGATCACCGTCCTCGGACAGTTTCCGGCCGAGTGTCTCAACCGCCATAAGCTGGTCATGGTGGCTACATCGCGCCCAGATGATCGTCCCCGCGGGGCGGGGCGGTTGTTCGGTCAGGGTTCTGGTACGGTCAAAGGATCCAAGACGGGCCAGATAGGCTGCAATTGCAAGGGATCGTGCCATTCTGCGATCCTATTGTCCCACGTCAGCTGTCAAGCTCTTCGGTCGGCGAGCTTGCCGTTTCTTCATCACGTAACCGGTGGATATGGGCGATGAAGTACCGCATATGGGCGTTGTCCACAGTGCGCTGCGCGGCGGCTTTCCAAGCGTTATAGGCACTGGCATAATCTGGGAACATGCCGACGATGTCGATTGCATCTATGTCCTTGAAGGCGTTCTTGCTGGGGTCGATAAGCTCACCGCCGAAGACGAGGTGCAGGCGCTGTGTCATGGGTTTACCTTTGTGAGTGCCAGTGTTGTCGACACTCTAGGGCTTTGGCCGCTGCGGCTCAAGCCGGGCCAAGAGATCACCATGCAATGGCAAAGCTGCGGCAAGCACACCAGGCACTTGCGGATCTCGGTTGTTGAAACGCAGTGCCGCCCCGTGTTGGTCGGTAACTGTCCCTTGGGCCTCTTCTACAATCAACGCCCCAGCGGCGATGTCCCATTCCCAACTTGGCCGCAGCGTGATCATGCCATCAAAACGCCCTTGGGCGACAAGGCAGAGCCGGTACGCCAAGGACGAACGAAACACGCGCTTGACGGGAGGGACCGTACCGCCCTTCCAGAACCGCCCGTCAAAGTTCCACTTTGCGCCCAAGACAGACGCGCCATGTATCGCTACATCGGCTGTTTTAATTGTGCCACCATTCAGCGTCGCCCCGCCGCCTCTGCTGGCAGCAAACATCATGTCCCGCATTGGCAGATAGACCGCCGCCGCGATTGGCACACCATCTTCGACGATGGCCAGTGAATGTGCCCAATCCTTGCTTCCGTCGATGAACGCGCGTGTGCCGTCGATCGGATCAACAATGAACTGGCGCTTCGTATCCAGACGGGCAGGGTTATCTTCGGTCTCTTCCGACAGCCAGCCGTAATCCGGTCGCGCCGCTTGCAGGAACCCTTCCAGCATCGCGTTCACGGCAAGGTCGCCGGCAGTCACCGGCCCGGCCCCGTCCGGTTTATGGGTTACGTCATGATCTTGTTGGAAATAGTGTTTCGCGATGTCACCGGATTGGCGGGCCGCCTCTACCAGCAGCGCAAGATCAGTCTCCGGCAAGGGTCAGCCCCTCGACCAGCAACGACGGCACAACACGCGACAAATACTTCCGGGCATCATTGGCAGGCACAATCGTCATGAGCATGTCGCGCAGATTGCCCGCGACGGTACATTCGTTCACGGGATAAGCGATCTCACCATTCTCGACCCAGAAGCCTGCCGCTCCGCGTGAATAGTCGCCAGTATTCGGGTTGATGGTCGACCCGATCATGGATGTGACCAACAGGCCGGTCCCCATCTCCTGCATCAGATCGTCCCGCGACTTGTCACCTAGGGTCAGAGCGACATTCGTCAGGCTCGGTTGCGGCGGAGAACCGGTCCCGCGCGCAGCGTTCGCTGTGCTTTCCATCCCCAGCTTTCGCCCTGTCGCAAGATCAAGCGTCCAGCCCGTCAGCACACCATCATCCACAATCGCCCGCTTCGACGTGGCCAAACCTTCGGCATCAAACAACCGCGATCCGGTTACGCGGGCGCGATGCGGATCTTCGATCACCGACAGGCCTTTGGGCAAGACCTGTTCACCTATGGCATCCCGCAGCCAGCTGGAGCCTCTTGCGATCATCATGCCGTTCACCGCTTGCAAAAGGCTGCCGATCAATGTGCTGGCGACACGCTCGTCAAACAGCACTGGATAGGCACCTGTCTTTGGCTTCTTGGCACCGACACGTTTCACGGCCCGTTCCGCCGCAATGCGCCCTATTTCCTCGGCATCGCGCAAGTCAGTCTGAAAAACACGACTGTCATAGTCATAGTCGCGTTCCATCCCCGTGCCGGTTCCACTGATGGCAACACATGACAGGCCGCGATCACTGCGCGCATAACCCGCAGAAAACCCGTTGGTGGCGGCAAGGTGAATGCGGCGACGGCCATAGCCCGCGGATGCCGACTGGACCTGACTGACGCCCTTGTTGCGCAGGGCTGCTGCTTCGGCGCGGACCGCATCCTCTTGCAGGGCAGCGGGGTCGGGCTCGTCGCTCGGGTCAAAGAGTTCAAGCGCGTCGGTGGCGATGTTCCTTGTCAACTGCGATGGATCCGCCAGACCGGCATAGGGGTCTTCGGGGGCTTCCTTGGCCATCGCGACCGCGCGCTCGGCCATCTGCACGAGCGTGTCGGGTTTGGCATCGGATGATGAAACGCAGGCCTGCCGCTGCCCGACGAAGACACGCAAACCGATGTCGATACCCTCTGACCGCTCTGCCTGCTCCAACGCCCCGTCACGTACGGTGATCGATATCGATGTGCCATCTACAGCAATCGCGTCAGCCGCATCAGCACCGGCACGTCTTGCCGCAGCGAGGATTTGATCAGAAAGGTCGGAAAGTGATTGGGTCATCGGGTATCCTTTGCTTGATCAAAGACCTAGTGCGCCGCAGTCTGACCCGCAAGACCAAGGCCACTGACAAAAGAAAAGGGCGCAGGTGGAGCCACCCGCGCCCATCCCGTCTTCCAGTCGCCTAGCGAACGCGGTTGCCGTTCACATTGACCTGCCCGTTTGGCAGGACTTCGACAGATGTTTCCATCTGGTCATCGCCAATCGAGCGGGCAAACATGCCAACCATCATCCGTGCACCCATGACTTCCTGTTCAGGAACCAGTCCCATCGCGACAAGATTGTCGAGCAATGCATTGAATCCTGTGATCTGAACCGTTGCACTGCCCTCGGGGCGTGGCAGTGGCGCAAAAGTCTGCATATCACTGTTATCGAACGTAAAGGCGCCCTCACCCGTCACCATTGCGCCAGCCGCGTCAATGTCCAGGATATCAAGCGTGACCGAGTCCAGCTCATAGGGCATTTCCGCATTGTTCATTGCATCCTGCTGATCAGGGTCGAACATATCAAACAGTGCCCTTGCCTTGCCACTCAGTGCCATTCGGATTGTTGCAGGATCGCGTGGCAGGACATTGCCCGCATCAAAGATATCCCAAATCGCATCACTGATGCTGAGGTCGATCAGATCGAAACCAATCGCAAAATCGGACGGTTCGCCGCTGGCGCCCGTCGGCATCCGGAAATTGATACCGTACTGTGCGAGGCTCACTTCGATCGGCAGCGGAAACTCGCCCGACACAATGCTGAGCGCGACATCGCTGGTGTTGGACGTATACCCCACAGTGCTGCTGTTCATTTCGGCCGTAAGGGTGGATTCACCCACGCTGACCGAACCAGCAGCCTGATCACCCTCGGCATTGATATCGAAAACATAGTCGGCCCCGTCGATCGTATATCCTCCGGCAATGGCGAAACCGTCATTGACCAAAGTATCGGGGTCCTCAAAATCGGCATCCAGCGGTACGGACATTTCGGCCTGTGACGTCAGACCCATCATCTTGCCACCCCCGGTGACGTATTCGCCATTTCCACCGGGGACCTGAAAATCAACCAGAACATCAATCGATGCGATCGTACCTCCGTAAGAGATATTGCGCAGATCCCCCACGGTCGTGTTGTACGTCATGTCAACGTCGTTCATCGCAATTTCAGCATCGCCCGTGAACGTCACATCCGCGTCGACCACGTCCTGCAATGCGATCTTGTACTGAGCCGCCGTGATGTCATAGTCCATCGCATCCGGCTCGCCGCTGACGACCATTTCCATGTTCTGCTGACTGACGACAAGCGTGATCACCACACCGTCATCACCGGTCACGACAACCGGATAGCTGTCATCCATCGTGACACGCACCGACCCGTCGGATTGTTCGTTAAAGGTTATCGCCTCAATCATCACTTCGGCGGTCACGTCGTCATCGGAAACGCGCAGCCCGAGATCCCGTACCGTCAGAACCCCGCTTGAAGTTTCTTCAGCACCGATGGTCAGATTGTCGTCGCCATAAAGGGCCAACTGCGCTTTCCAGTCCTCCCAGACTTGCGCAGCCGTGACTTCGGCTTGTGCTGCGCTGCCAGCAATCAACGCGGCGAGGCAAACAGCGCTGCGCATCCCAGTAGAATAGGTCATGAATGATCCCTTTCGTTATGTCTCTTTCGGAACGGGCCTTGGCTTTCTAATATGTGGCCAAAGGGCGTTGCTAATGATTCAATTAGTAGCTGTCCCAATCATAGTCTGAAAGGGACCGCCGTGAAAAACATCAATTTAGACGGGAAAACCGTTCTGATCACCGGAGCCAGCCGCGGAATTGGCGAAGCGGCCGCATATGCCTTTGCAGAGGCAGGCGCCAACGTGGCACTTGTCGCACGTAGCACCGATGCAATCGCTGAAATTGCAGGGAAAATCGGTGATGCGGCGCTTGCCATTCCGTGCGACGTGTCCCGCTATTCGGATGTGGCATCTGCCGTTGCCGCAACCGCAAAAACATTTGGCGGGCTGGACATCCTGATCAACAATGCCGGTGTGGTCGACCCTATTGGCCACCTGCAGGATACCGACCCATTGGTCTGGTCACGGACAATCGACATCAACCTGAAAGGCGTGATGCACGGCATGCATGCGACGATGCCGGGGATGATCGCGCAGGGGCATGGCACGATTATCAATATATCATCCGGAGCGGCCCATGGACCGGTCGAAGGCTGGACAGCTTATTGTAGCTCCAAAGCGGCGGTTTATATGCTGACGCGCGCCGCCGACAAAGAATCCCGCGACAAGGGCCTGCGAATTATGGGCCTGTCCCCCGGCACCGTCGCAACCCAGATGCAACGCGAGATCAAGGCCTCGGGGATCAACCCTGTCAGCCAGCTTGACTGGTCCGTGCATATCCCGCCCGAATGGCCTGCGAAAGCGCTTGTGTGGATGTGTACACCCGAAGCGGACGCCTATCTGGGGGACGATATCAGCCTGCGGGAAGATGACATTCGCAAGAAAGTCGGCCTCGTATGATCCGCTGTGACAAGGACGGGGATACATGGACCGTCACAATTGATCGCCCCGACAAGGCAGGTGCATTGACCCGCGAAATGCTGACCGAACTGGCGGATATCGCCGAAGCGGCGCAGGCGGCCAAACTCTTTATCCTGACCGGCACGGGCAGCGTTTTCAGCGCTGGCGCCGATCTTGATGCGGCGCGTGCCGGCCTTGCCACTGATCCGGTCTGGGAGCGGCTTTCGACGGCCATTGCAAACCTGCCCGGTCTGAGCATTGCCGCGTTGAACGGAACCGTGGCTGGCGGGGCCTTTGGGATGGTACTGGCCTGCGACCTGCGGATCGCGGTCGCCAAGGCCAAGTTCTTCTATCCGGTAATGAAACTGGGCTTTCTGCCCCAACCTTCCGACCCCAAACGCCTTGTCGCCTTGGTCGGTGCAGCACGTGCCAAGATGATCCTGATGGCGGGGCAAAAGATTGCCGCCGAGGATGCCGAGAAATGGGGGCTGGTTGACCAGATCGTCGCAGCTGATGCGTTGCAGGCAACAGCAAGTGCGTTGGGTGCAGACGTGCTGTCGGCCGCGCCTGCCCATATCGCAGCGATCAAGTCCATGACGGCATAGCCTTGCGCATGTGGTTGGCACGCGTCAGAAGACCTGAAACCGGATAGGGGCCCCCAATGGAATCAGCGAGACTGCTGGATGAAGCGCGCGCCGCGTTTGGACAGGCTTTGGTTCTTGCGCAGGATTGGCTTTTCTCACCAGCCGCATGGTCACAGTTTGCACTGTTGATCGGGGCCTACCTCGCGGCGCGTCTGGTGAACCGCATAGCAGGGGCACGGGTCCGGAAACTGTTGACACCCGATGTGGAAAACCAGTCCGCACTGGCCAAGACAAGACGTTTCATCCTGCTTTTTCTGCCACTTTTGTTACCGCTTTTGGCTTATGGCTTCACCGCGATTGGCGAAGCGGTGACCAGGTCGCTCTTTGGTTCCGGAGCGGTTATCGCATTCGGCAAGCGGGTCTTCCTGTTCCTTGCTGCCCGTGCTTTGGCAAAGCACATCATCACCGAGCCCTTCTTACGCACACTTGCACGCTATATCCTGGTGCCAGTTGCGGCCCTCTACGCGATTGGCTTTCTGGATGAAGTCATCGCCACGCTAGCCGCAGCTCAAGTGAACCTTGGCAATATCAGTTTTTCTGCATTGGCCATCGTGCGGGGCATTGTTGCGGGCAGTATCCTGTTCTGGCTGGGTCAATGGTCCAACGCGCAGTCATCTTCCTATATTGAACAACAGCCGATGCGGCCCGCGATCCGCCAGCTTGCGATCAAGTCCTCGGAATTTGCAATTTTTGCGGTCGCTTTCCTGATCCTCATGAACATCATGGGCATCAGTCTCGGTTCGCTTGCAATCGTCGGCGGTGCTGTCGGTGTCGGCCTAGGGTTCGGGCTTCAAAAGATCGCATCGAATTTCATCTCCGGTGTGATCCTGATGGTCGAAGGACAAGCGACAGTGGGGGATTACGTGGAACTGGACGGCGGAGAGGCAGGGACCATCATCAAAATGACGGCGCGCGCGACGATCCTTGAGACATTTGATGGACGCTGGATCGTGGTTCCAAACGAGGATTTCATCACGACCCGGGTGATCAATTACTCCGACTCAGGCTCTGCCAACCGGTTGGAGGTCGCGTTTTCAGTCAGCTACGACACAGACATCAACCGCGTACCCGCCATTATCGAGGCCGCAGTGGCAAGGCACCCCGGCGTGTTGTCAGAGCCCGAAGGCCCCGATTGCGAGTTACGGGGATTTGGCGATAGCGGCATCGATTTCGGCGTAGAATTCTGGGTCGAAGGCATCGATGACGGCAAGAACAAGTATGCGTCCGACGTGCTTTTCCTGATATGGAATGCGCTCAAGGACAACGATATCGAAATCCCCTATCCACATCGTGTCGTGGAATTGAAAAGCCCGATACCGGCGTGACAGATGCAGTTGTCATCGGCGCAGGCCCCGCTGGCCTGATGGCTGCCGAACAACTGGGCAAGGCTGGCCTGACCGTCACCGTGGCCGAGGCCATGCCATCTGTCGGTCGCAAGCTTCTGATGGCTGGCAAGTCAGGGCTGAACATTACCAAGGCAGAGCCACGCGCCGCTTTCCTTGCGGCATATGGTGAAAACCTGCCAACCGCACTTGCCACAGCACTTGAGGAATTCGGACCGGACGACGTGATTGCCTGGGCAGAAGGCCTAGGTCAGACTGTCTTCACGGGGTCAACCGGACGGGTCTTTCCGACGGTCATGAAAGCGTCCCCGCTCTTGCGCGGATGGCTCGCGCGGCTTGAAAGCTTGGGTGTCCGGATTGAAACGCATTGGCGGTGGAACGGATGGCACAGCGGCGCGCTTATCTTTGAAACACCAAAGGGCAAGGAACAGCGCACACCGCGGGTAACAGTCCTTGCAACGGGTGGCGCAAGTTGGGCCCGCCTTGGTGCAAACGGGCAATGGGCGACGCATTTGGCCGAAAATGTCGCGCCATTCCAGCCTGCGAACATGGGCTTTGTGGTCAACTGGTCTAAACATATGGCGCCACATCTGGGGTCGCCCGTCAAATCCGTGGCCCTCAGTGCAGGCAACCAGACGTCACGAGGCGAATTCGTGATCTCCGCCAGAGGGATCGAAGGCGGCGGGATCTATATGCTGTCACGTCCGATCCGTGAGGGGGCGCAGCTTACCCTGGACCTGAAACCTGACTGGTCAATTGAAAAAATCCGGAGAGCGCTCAGCAAGCCTCGGGGCAAGTCAAGCCTGTCCAACTACCTGCGCAAAGTACTGAAGTTCGCGCCGGTCCACACCGCCCTTCTGTCCGAGTTCGGGCGCCCATTGCCCGGTGATCTCGCTCCGTTGGTCAAGGCTCTTCCTGTCGTGCATCAGGGTCCGCGCCCGATGGATGAAGCAATTTCAACCGCTGGCGGGATACGTTTTGACGCCATGACCGACACTTTGATGCTGGCGAAAAAGTCAGGCGTCTTTTGTGCCGGCGAAATGCTGGACTGGGAGGCACCGACCGGCGGCTACCTGATAACAGGATGCCTCGCGACAGGGCGTTTCGCGGGGCTTTCAGCTGCCGCTTTCGCGACGCATGCGCCGGACAAGAGATAACACTACTTCCGTAGATGTTGCAAAAATGCACCTTCTGGGCACGGAAATGGGACGTATCAGGCAAATGCCGACGCACAAGAGCGCGAGCGAGCGCCCCCTTTGATCCCGCAAGATATTGCTTTTCCAGCATAAAATTTTCTCAAAACGGGTCAGCTTCTCTGTATCGGCAAGAACCTTGCCACTTCTTGGCGATCCAGTTCTGCAAACCACAAAGCTTTGGCATCTAGGAATTGCCCGCAATCCCTGATTCAATGCGCAAGCGTGGTCGGATCACGCTGTGATCCTGCCGCCCCGTGCATGAATGGAGTACAATATGCGCCTTACAACAACACTCGCCGCTGCCGCAGCTCTTGCAGTATCCGGCGTCGCTGCCACCGCTGGTGGTATGGCCGACGAAGTCATGGAAGCACCTGTCGTCATGGAAGAACCAATGGCAGCACCGGCGGCTTCTTCTGTCAGCCCAACATACATCGTTCTTGGTGTGCTCGCAGCACTTCTGATCGCTGCAGCCGCTGCTGA
>CAZTKF010000040.1:20592-23632 GCA_964614205.1 uncultured Loktanella sp.
CTGCCTTTTTCATTTCAGCGGCGCGCCATCATCGCCAGCCGGATCAATACGCGCTCCATCAGCGCATTCGGCGGCGCGGTATTGGCAGAGCGCAATTGCAGATCAACATCGGTGAGCGCCGTAAGCGCCCTTTCCAGCCGGTCACGCCCCCAATGGCTGGCTTGGCGCACGATCTTGTCCCGACGCGGACCAAAAACAGGCGGTCGGAGCCTGCCAACACCAGCTGCAGCACCGCCCGGATCAGATGCAACCACATGCAGCCTGCGGAAATGGCGCATCGCCCCGATGCTGAGCGTCACAGGCGTTACCCCTTGCGCGTAAAGGTTCCGCAGCAGCGGCCCCAGACGTTCGGCCTGTCCGGTTGTCACGACCTCCAGCACATCATCAACATCAACCTCGGCCGATTGCGGTGCATTCGCGATCACATCTTCGATGCTCAGGGGGGTATCGTCATCCAGCTTGTAAAGGCTGACTTTCTCGACCGTTTGTCGAAAGTCCCCGGGTTCAAGACTATTTGCCAATGCCATCAGTGTTTCCATCACTTCACGGTCCGGCTGTGAAATGCCTGCATCTTTCAGCGATTGCTCTACGTCGGCAATCGTTGGCGGATCGTCATAGAGCCCTATGGAGACAGCATTCTGATGTGTTTCGACGACCTTGCGCAGGGCGGACTTCGCCGTCAACTGCGCGGCCGTAATAACCACCTGTGCATCGCCGGGCTGCCAATCCGCCAATGCGGCGCCAATGACCTTGGACAATCCGTCTGTTGCATCTTCCACAAATGCGACGCGATGCCCCGGAAAGAAACCCTGCGCCTTGATCGCGTCGTCCAGCAACGCCGGGTCCTTGCGCAAATCAGCCGCATTGATCCGCGTCAGGCGCATTTCTTCCTCGCCCTGCGCGCCAACGAGCGCATTGATGACCTGCTGGCGTTTGTCTGCCACGCGCATTGGATCAGCGCCAAAAATCAATAGCGCTGTATGGGATGGATCCGGCTTGCGGAAATAGCTGTTTGCTGCGGCGCCCGTCAGCTTCATGCCAGCTGTCCGGCATTCAGGATCAGCAGGCGGCTGACGATCAAATCCGCGAGGATCACAGAAAGTCGAGCCTCGGCGTCATCACGTGTGGCTTGGGTTGCAATGGTCGATCCGGTGGCAGAGTAGCTGGTAAAGGCCTCGACCTCGCCGCTGCCAAGCTCTTGACCGGTATCAACGGCAACCAACGTCCAAGCGGCAGTGCCGATGATGTTCAAACGCGTGGTATCACCTTCAGACGTGATCGCAGCCGACCGTTGACGGGTTTGAACGGTAGATTTCAAGACGAACTGCGGTGCTGCACTGCGACCCAGCCGTTCCTCAAAGCGTTGCCGCAGACGAAATCCGGCAACGGTGTTGTCGGTTTCAAATGCAACGCGCCCCCTGAACCCGTCATTCTGCCCATAGATCGGCGCAAAGCCGCACCCCGCCAGCCCCATCAAACCGATGAGCATGGCGCGGCGGAGGATGAGATCAGATGACAATGTTCACAATCCGTCCGGGTACAACAATCAACTTCTTGGGTGCGGCACCATCAAGGGCATTCTGCACGACTTCCAGCGCCATCGCGGCTTCCTCGACCGCTTCCTTGGATGCATCCGCTGCAACCTTGATCTCGGCGCGACGCTTGCCATTGATCTGGATCGGCATTGTGACGGTATCTTCAACCAGCATTGCTTCGTCAGCAACCGGCCAAGGGGCATTGGCGATCAGACCCTCACCCCCCAGCATGGACCAGATTTCCTCGGACAGATGCGGCGTCATGGGTGACATCAATTGCGCAAGAACCTTGACCGCCTGCCGCTTGGCTGCACCGCCAGCCTGTGACTTAGCCAGCACATTCGTAAAGGCGTAGAGCTTGGCAATCGCGGCGTTAAAGCCGAATGTCTCGACACCCATCGTTACATCATGGATCGCTTTATGCATGGCGCGCAGCAGGTCTTCGTCACCCGTACCAGTGCCATCGTCCATCGCCGCGATCTCGGTGGCCACACGATACACGCGGTTGAGGTGCTTGTAGGTCGCCTCAGCGCCCGAGGCAGTCCATTCTACATCGCGCTCTGGCGGGCTATCGGACAGCACAAACCATCGGGCGGTATCGGCGCCGTATTTGGCCAGAATATCGTCGGGATCGACGACATTCTTCTTTGATTTCGACATTTTGGCGGACGGGATAACGTCCACGGCCTCTCCTGTCGCACCAAGGCGTGCACCGCTTTCTGTCCATTCGATATGCTCGGGCAAATGATAGACCGGACGGTCCTTTTCATCACGCGTGACATAGATCTCATGCGTCACCATGCCTTGCGTAAAGAGCGCATCAAAGGGTTCCTTCGCACTTTCCGGCAAATGGCCGGTCATATGCATGGCCCGCGCAAAGAAGCGGCTATAGAGCAGGTGCAAAATCGCGTGTTCGATCCCGCCGATATACTGGTCGACATTCATCCAGTAGGCAGCTTCATCCATATCTGTGGGCGTAGCGGCCTCAGGGGCCGTAAACCGCGCGAAATACCACGACGAATCTACAAACGTGTCCATTGTATCTGTCTCACGCTGGGCAGGTTGGCCGCAGGACGGGCAGGCACAGTCGCGCCACGTGGGATGACGGTCAAGAGGGTTGCCCGGCACGTCAAAGCTCACATCATAGGGCAGCTCGACGGGAAGGTTTTCTTTCTTTTCAGGGACAACACCGCAGCACTCACAATGGACGACAGGGATCGGGCAGCCCCAATAGCGCTGGCGGCTCAGGCCCCAGTCGCGCAGGCGGAACTTGGTGACACCCTGACCGATGCCCTGCGCCTCGCAGAAGGTGATCGCGGTTGCGATGCCTTCCTCACCGGTCTGTTCGGCCTCACCTGCGAAGCCGCGGATATAGATCACGGGTTCAGACTTGGGCGGCACATAGGCATCGCCGCCATCTTCCGGCATCGTAACCCCCTCATCCTTGACGGGCGCATAGGTGCTGATCACGGGCAGGCCGTATTTGCGCGCGAAATCAAGGTCGC
>CAZTKF010000041.1:0-23444 GCA_964614205.1 uncultured Loktanella sp.
GTGGTTTTTCCCGCCCCGACCTCTCCGGTGATCAACGTGATGGGCGAGCGTGTGACGAGTCCGAACTCGAACATCGCATAGGCGCGTTCGTGCACGGGCGACCAGTAGATAAAGTCAGGATCGGGCACCAAGCTGAAGGGGCGTTCATGCAGACCAAAATGGTCGAGATAGATACTGATCACTTGGTTCATCGAGGCCCCGAAATAAAGACACGATCTTACTCGTCATTGCCGACTCAGACACGATTCGACATCGGATGATGAGTAGCGGAAAACAACTTTTCAGACCAGTCAGCCCCTTTGATATGGAAATGCTGGCTTGTGAAAAAGT
This sequence comes from uncultured Loktanella sp., assembly GCA_964614205.1. GTDB lineage: Bacteria > Pseudomonadota > Alphaproteobacteria > Rhodobacterales > Rhodobacteraceae > Yoonia. The sequence continues at coordinate 331 of CAZTKF010000041.1, forward strand.
CACTCCGGCGACCTATTGGTTCCGATACGGAGACAATGATCACAATTCCGCCTGATCAGATAGACATTCGAACACCAATGCTCAGAAAGATGGCGATTCTTGTTCTTTTTTACCTGGCGTAACCATAGAAGTGGTTCACGTGAGAGACGACCTCTGTTAGTTTGTAGAGGTTAAGTTTGCGTGTAGGCGGACAGCATCATGTTGATGCTTTGCTGTTAAAAATGTGTCGTAATTTTTGGGCATGTGTGTGTAGAACGAGTGAGCAATTAAATGTCGACAGAGTTTTCTGACGTCCCCAAACATTCCAAGGCACGCCCCATCGGGCCGACACTGACGTTAAGAGGCCCGTATGAGCTTGGTCTCAAGCGTGTGTTCGATTTGATGTGCGTTCTGGCTTCCCTGCCATTTGTTGTGCCGCTGATTGGAATTCTTGCCTTGATCGTTTCACGCGATGGCAGCGCGCCGTTTTACAGACAGGACAGGATCGGCAGAAATGGCCAGATTTATCGTATCTGGAAGTTGCGTACGATGGTGGCCGATGCGGATGCACTGCTGCAGGACTACCTTTCAAGGAATCCGGAAGCTGCTGCCGAATGGGAGCTGACCCAGAAGCTGAAGCGGGACCCCCGTGTTACCAAGATAGGGGCTTTGCTGCGCAAGAGTTCGATTGATGAGTTGCCACAACTCTGGAACGTACTGATCGGTGATATGAGCCTTGTCGGACCGCGCCCCATGCTTCCCGAGCAAGAGGCGATGTACCCCGGCTTTGCTTATTATTCGCAGCGTCCCGGCATTACCGGAAGCTGGCAGGTATCCGAACGTAACGAATGCACCTTCGCGGACCGTGCGCGGTTCGACACGGACTATATTGCAAATATGTCATTCACCAACGACATGAAGCTTCTATTGGCGACGGTCCGTGTTGTGGTAAGAGGGACAGGATACTAATCCAAAGTCCTTTTTGCTTTGCCGCATCGGGTAGCTCTATGCGAAACACACTGCGCGTTTGTCTGATTTGCCTCAGCATCTCTGTTCTATCCGCTTGTAAAACGAGTGAAGAGAAGGCCGAAGACTTCTATCAATCCGGCCTGTCGCTGATGGAAGCGGGCGATTTGGATCGTGCCGCGATCGAGTTCCTGAACGTATTCCGGCATGACGGCTTTCACCAAGACGCCCGGAGGAAGCTTGCAGATATTCGACTTGAACAGGGGGATGTTGCGGCAGCTTATAGCCAATATCTCCGTCTGATTGAACAGTATCCCGACCTGCCGCAGGTCAGGTTGATAATCGCCAGTATCGCCATTGATAACAACAATTGGGAAGAAGCACGGCGGCATGGCGAAGCTGCTATCGCACTTGTTCCCAACGATCCCGATGCACAATCAATTGCTGCGGCCCTTGCGTACTATGACGCAACGCAAGCGGAAGACGACACTGCACTTTCCCAGATCGCAGAAACTGCAACGACACTCCTGGCCGCAAACCCCGAAGACGAAGTCGCACGACGCATCGTCATCAACAACCTGATCCGCAGCGCAAATCCAACCGATGCACTGCCGGAAATCGACCGTGCTTTGGAACGTAATCCAGAAAGCTTGCCTTACCATACGGCCCGTTTGCAGATATTGACGCAAGCCCAAGACATGACGGCCGTCGGAGCCCAGTTGCAGCGCATGGTCGCCCTGTTCCCCGACAATACAGAACTGAACCAGTCACTCATCAACTGGTACATGGCCGAAGGTGATCTGGAAGGCGCCGAAGCTTACCTGCGCGAACTTGCCGGTGATGTCACCGGCCCATCGGACGGGCATGTCGTTGTGGTGCAGTTCCTTCAAGCCACGCAAGGTCCGGATGCCGCCAAACAAGAGCTTGATCGCCTTGCAGAGCTGAACGCTGGTAGTCCGAATGCCGATACCTATCAGACACTGTCCGCCGTGATTGACTTTGAAAACGGGCATCAAGAGGCTGCACTCGCGACTTTCCGTGACGTTCTGTCAACCGCTCCTGCGTCAGACCAGACAAGGCAAATCCGCAATACATTCGCGCGTCTTCTGATTGCGACCGATGATCAAGCTTCGGCCCGCGCCGAAGTCGATTTGATCCTGTCACAGGACCCCGCCAACGTAGACGCGCTCAAGCTGCGTGCTGCTTGGCTGATCGCCGAAGATCGTGCGGGAGACGCAATCCTTGATCTGCGCGCAGCACTTGGCCAACAGCCGCGTGACGCCGAAATTCTGACCCTGATGGCGCAGGCGCACCAACGCGAAGGAAACCATGCTTTGGCAGGGGAACGTCTTGCCTTGGCCTTCGATGTCTCAAACGGGGGTGCAGGCGAAGCGCTGCGCTATGCGAGTTTCCTGCTGGGCGACGGGCGCACCTCTGCTGCGCGCTCGGTATTGACCGAAGCGCGCGCATCCAACCCATCAAATCTGGACGTTCTGACCAGCTTGGCACGTGTGTTGCTTAGCGAGGGCGCCTGGATCGAGGCACAGAGAATTGCAAATACCCTGCGGTCCCTCGATACACCAGAGGCACAAGCAGCCGCGACATCGCTGCAAGCAGCCTTGTTACTCGGGCAAAACAGGATCAAAGACGGCCTTGCCTTTCTTGAAGGAGAAATCGGTCAAGACAAGGCTGATATTGCCGCTGTCTCGCAACTCATCGAGATTTATCTACAGGCCGGTGATCTGGATACGGCACGGGTCTATCTTGATGCGGCGTTGGCCGATGATCCAACCGACAGCACGTTACAGATGCTCAACGCGAGCCTTTTCGCGCTTGCCGGAGATTTCGATGCATCAGAGGCGGTCTTCCGCAACCTGATCGCCTCAGATCCACAGGCCGAGGCACCGGTGCTGCGTCTTTATAATTTGCTGATTTCGACAGGACAGACAGCAAAGGCCGAAGCGCTCCTAGACGATGCCTTGGTTGCGCAACCCGCGTCCCTGAACCTGCGCTGGATCCTTGCAGGGCGACGTGAAGCACAAGGCGACATTGACGGCGCAATAGCCCTCTACGAAGAGATGTATGCAGCCAATTCCAGCGCCGTCACAATCGCCAACAATTTAGCCTCACTCATCGCATCCCATAAGGAAGATCCTGAAAGCGTCGCACGTGCCGCAACAATCGCAAAGCGGTTGCGCGAACTGGATGTTCCGCCATTTCAGGATACCTACGGCTGGATCGCATATCGACAAGGCGATTATGAAGAAGCCCGCACCTACCTTGAGCCAGCCGCAGCCGGATTACCTGATGATCCTTTGGTGCAATACCACCTGGGAATGACTTACGCAGCACTTGAAGATACCGCAAAAGCTGCGGCACAATTGACCCGCGCGCTTGAACTGGCAGGCGATAACCCGCTGCCCCAATTCGATCTTGCCCGCGCAAAGCTAAGCGAACTCGAAGAATGATGCATTATTTGCCATTTCCGCCTGCATTTGTGCGATTTTGCGTTGGGAAAACAGCAATTGCGCGTTAAGATATCCGCCATGAATGGTGCATTGCACCTGTGTCACGTTTTGTAAAAAGAGGCCGCGTTATGTCCCGTATTGCCACGTTCTTAGGGTCTGTTCTCACCCTGATGCTATTCTCCACGATAACACTTGCACAAGAATACAGAGTGCAACCCGGTGATACGCTACGTGTCGAGGTCGTCGAGGACGCCAGCCTCAACCGCGTTGTTCTGGTTGCGCCTGACGGGCGCTTTGCCTTGCCCGGTGCCGGAAGTGTGCGGGCAAGTGGCCTGACAATCTCGCAAATTCAGGCCAATCTGACCAGCAGACTGGCGGCAAACTTTGTCACGCCGCCAAATGTTTTTGTCGGCATTGAAGGGCTTGCCCCTGAAAGGGACCCGCGCACAATCGCAATCTTCGTTGTCGGTGAAGGGAACACGGTTGGCCGCGTCGAGATCGCACCCGGAACAAACCTGATGCAGGCAATCGCGCAATTTGGTGGTTTCACGAACTTTGCTGCGGTCAAGCGCATCCAGCTGCGTCGCGGTAGCGAAGTCTTCAACATCAACTACAACAGCATCCTTGATGGCAGCAGCACGAATGGTGCCGTTCGGATGCGCGAAGGCGACGTCATTGTTATCCCACAACGCAAACTGTTCGAATAAACATCAGCACCCCAAGCTGCCGCTAGGGGGGCGGATATACATATGAAGCGCGTTATTAGCCTTTTTCTTTTGGCCAACCTGTGTCCTCTTGCCGGCTCTGCGCAAGAGGCCGAACCGGGGGGTGTCTATTTCACTCTTGATGTCGGCCAGACACTCGAAGCCAGTACCGACCGTGACCTTGAAACGGTCGAAGAAGAGCGCGGACTCGACAGTCTGACTATTCTGAGTTTTGGCGCGGTGACCGAGACACGGACACAAGGGCTCTACTTCGGACTGGGAACAAACCTGCGCATCAGCGAAGGCGAATTCTCGACCGATGCCATTAACGCGCGGCTTGGCTACACCGAAAGAAGCGCGGATGCCATCTTTGACGTATCCCTGTCATCACGGCGCGAGGATATCGCCTTCCTGCGGGATGCCTCGGACTTTATCGATGACGAGGGCGAGATTGTTCTGCCCGACGACTTTGATGATCTGACGGGGACGGGTATTCGCGCAGAGACCACCTTTGCGGCCTCGATCATCTGGGGTGAAACCGCACCGGTCGGCTATAGTCTGAGCGCCAGCCATGATATTTTACGCTATGAAGATGCGAGCGCTGCACTGGTAGATAGCGACACGAGCTCTGTCAGTTTCGGGGTGCGGCTCAATCTCAATGAGGTGACGACCAGCAACATCGCATTGAGCTATGCGCAAACGGATGAAGTCGGTAGCCCTTTGGCCGAAACCACAACGCTTTCTGGCGCTCTGACGTTCGCGCGGCCATTGGGTGATCTGACAACAGAAGTCAGCGTTTCGGAAGATGAAGCAGGGGATGTCTTTTGGGGTGCTTCCGTTGCACGGGAATTTGCGATTCCTGACGGTAACCTGAGCGGTGAATTGGGCGTTGTCGAAGACGAAAGCGGCGAAGCGCGTCTCACGGGACGGGTTGCATTTGCCTATCCTCTTCCCGCTGGCCAGATTGATCTGAGCGCAGCCCACAGTCTTGCTGCCGGTGGTGATCGTGCAACGACCACCATCAGCGCAAACTATCTGCAAGAGTTGTCTCCCATCAGTAGCATGCGTGTCGGGTTTGAGTTCGGCGAGGCCAGCGACACTGACGGTAGTGATGCCTTGGCCACTGGCGCTCTTTCGGCAAGCTACGGGGTTAGCCTGACTGATGTCTGGCAACTCAGTGTCGGGGCGCGCGCAAATCTGCGCGACGACGATGGTACGCGGACCCGTAGCAACACCGTGTTTGTAACGCTAGAACGGCCTTTCTCCTGGCGGCCATAGGCATAGTGCCAATCGGCTGAAACCTGCTCTTTTTATTACGCCTCGGGGCGAACCACTTGGCATTCAGGCTACAGTGGCCCTATCGTTGGGCTGTTATCAAGTGCGCCCACTACTGATTTCTTTCAATATTAACGGTCTATTAACTGCTTTCGTGCAGGCTGACAGAATTAGGACAAAGTTTTGACAAGAACTTTGGCTAGTTAGTCTTCATTGGGCCAAATGAGTGCCTGTGATGGTCCCACACAGGGAGGAGCCGCTGATGTTCATCGTTTATATCGCTTTCGGAATGGCTTCCGGGCTGATTGCGTTGACCGTTGCGCTGCTTTCCGGCGTTGGTTTGCTGGCCGCCTTCGGGGCTTATGTTCTGGCAGGCATGGTTGGTATGGTCGCAGGGCTTGTCTGGACAAGTGCTCCGAAACCTGCGCGCGCGACCAAGCATACCGCCGCGCAGCGGGGCTAGGCCTTCGCAAGCAATCTTCTGCGTCGACTTTGCGACCGCTGACAACAGTCAGCCTTCGGTCATCTCTGCGATAAAGATGTAACCCGCCCCGTACACCGTTTTGATTATCCGCGAGTTCTGTGCATCGTCACCAAGTTTTGTGCGCAGGCGTGACACTTTGACGTCAATGGACCGGTCAAAAGAATCATCGGCGCTGCTGCCGAGATAGTCGAGGATTTGTTCGCGCCTGATCAGCCGGTTCGGCGAGGCGAGGAACATCTTCAAGATCTCGTTCTCGGCATAGGTCAGATTTTGATGTTCGCCTGTATCCTTGGTCAGTTGCAGCAGGTTGAGATCAGCAGTCCACCCGCAGAACCGAACAGTCTTTGCTTCGCTCTTGACCGCTTCGGCATTCGTGCGTCGCAGAATGACCCGCAGGCGGGCAATGACCTCTTCCAACTCGAATGGTTTGATAATGTAGTCATCCGCACCCAGTTCCAGTCCGACAATCTTGTCTTGTGTGCGCGAACGACCTGAAATGATAAGGATCGGCGCATCAGACTGACTGGCAAACCGATGCACAAGCGCAAGACCGTCACTGTCAGGTAACCCCAGATCAATAATGCATGCATCCGGCGAGATTGTCTTGCAGGCCTGCTCGAATTCGGCCGCCCGCCCGAATGAACGCACCCTGAAGCCCGCCTGTTCAAGACCATCCGTCAAGATGCTGCGAATTTCGGGCGTGTCATCAAGAACCGTAATCAGCGGGGCAGGTTTCATGCGAGTGATGCTTCATTCATTTTGGCAGCAAGGGCATCAAATTCGAAAGGCTTGTGCAAGATCGGATGGGCCTGTGCCACACTCTGACACCGCGCATCCCCCATTGGAAGCCCGGTGATGATCAGAACCGGTAGATCGCTGCGATGTCTGCGCAGGTACTCGGCCAGCGCAAAGCCTGTACCCCCGTTCTTCAGCATCAAGTCCGTCACCACAAAGGTTACTTCACCAACCAGAGCCAGCTTCCGGGCCTCTTCGACATTATCGGTCTCGACGACCGCATGCCCCATACGTTGCAGAAAGTCCCTTACCGTCTGTCGGATTTCGACGTTGTCTTCCACCAAAAGCACGACACCGGGAATGACCGGCTCGGCTGGCAAGTAGGGCACAAGGATCGAGACCCGCGCGCCGCCCTCGTTGCGGTTTGCAAGCCGCACGGTGCCACCGCTTGAACGCGCAAAATCGAATGCCGTCGACAAGCCCAGCCCGCGCCCCGCACGATCTGACTTGGATGTAAAGAACGGTGCCAAAGCATTGGAGAGTGCATCTTGTGAAAAGCCCGAACCGGTGTCCTCAACGCAGAAATTTAGAAAGTCTCCACTGTCAACGGTGACCGTTATTGTCACAGTGCCCGTTCCCTCGATTGCATCGATGGCGTTCAAGACCAGATTCAAGAGCGCATCTTGCGCATATCCCGCATCAATCATCAGATGCGAAACCTTTACCGCATTATTCACGACAAGGGTGATCCCGTCAGGCGTTGCCGCCTTTGCCAACAGGGTTGTCTGCTTCAAGAACCCTTCAAAATCCGTAAGTCGAATACTGATCGATCGCTGTGCATCCAGTTTGCCAAGACCGCCGATAAGATCACCGCCGCGCCGGGCGGCTGACTTGATTGTCTCAAGATACTGCATGGCTTCTGGGGGCAAGCTTTCCAATCGGGCCAATCTGTCCTGCTCACCCAGAATAATCGTCAACAAATTTCCGAAGTCATGCGCCAGTCCACTGGTCAGTTGTGCGGCCAACTCCCTGCGTTTGGTGTGGGCCAATGCTTGGCGTGCGCGCACCTGTTCGGTCACGTTCGCCGACAAGAGGTAAGCGCCGACAACCTCGCCTTCCTCGTTCACATCAGGGGTGAACGCGACACGATTGTGCCGGCCGGCCTCTTTGTGCTCGAACTCCACCACCGGCGCCTTGCCTTGCAGCGTGGCGGCGAAGCCCTCTGATATCTTGTCATAGACCTCTTGCCCAAGCGCTTCGGCCATGTGTTTACCCACGATGTCGTTGGACCGCCCCGGAACAATCGAGCTTAGTTTATGGTTTGTGTAGGTATAGATGCCATCGCGATCAACACGCGCAATATGTGCCGGAATCATCGAGTTGGTCAGGTTCAGCCGTGCCTGCGACGCCAGAAGCTGATGCTTGGCTTCTTCCAAAGCAGTAACCGTAGCGGTGAGAGTACGGTTGGCGCGGGCCAGTTCTTCGGAGCGCGCGATAAGCTCTTCTGAGAGGTTGGCCGACCGTGATCGCAACAAGGCTTCCTGGGTCTTGAGTTCGGTTATGTCCGAATAGACAGCAACCCAGCCACCACCTTGCAGCGGGCTGCCCTCCACAGAAATCGTCGTACCATTGGCCCGGGTGCGTTCAAAATAGTGCGGCTCAAACGCCTTTGCCTGCGCGACACGTTCGGCCAGAAAACCTTCGACATCCTCCAATTCGCCATAGTCTCCGCGCTCGGCTAGAACGCGCAGGGTTTCCTCAAACGAACCGCCAGGCGCGACCAAAGCGTTCGGCAGGTCGAACATGCGTTGAAACTGAAGGTTGGCCAGCACAAGGCGCAAGTCCTGATCATAGATCGAGATGGCCTGCTTGATCAGGTTCAGACCGGCCTGCGTCAGGGTTTCGTGGGTCGGAGTATTGCGGCTCATGTCTTATCTGTACCACTTGAACCGCCCGCAACAAGAGCACGAAACCGTTGCAAGGTTTCGCAACATTTTGGATAAACTTCTGAAAAACTTGTCTGTCACAAAATATGGCGAAGAGCCCTCGGGAGGAACAATGAGGGCATTCGTGATTGCGTTTGGGAGGATGCATGACGGATCAAAACCAACCAGATCATCTGGTCTCCGTGCCGCATTTGCTTGCGCGGAACGCGTCGATTTATGCTGACAAACCCGCCTATCGCGAAAAGGAATTCGGTATCTGGCAAAGCTGGACCTGGGCGGAAACGGCAGACGAAGTTGAAGCGCTGGCCTTGGGTCTGCTGGATCTTGGCGTGGAAGTCGGCGACCATGTTGCCATCATCGGGCGCAATCGCCCCGCGCTTTATTGGTCGATGGTTGCCGTTCAGTCCGTGGGTGCTGTGCCTGTCCCGCTTTATCAGGATGCCGTCGTCGAAGAGATGACCTATGTTCTGGAAAACTGCGGCGCGCGATTTGCCATTGCTGGTGATCAGGAGCAGGTCGACAAAATCATCGAAGCGCAACAGACAGTCCACGGTATCGCGCATGTTATCTATTATGACACGCGTGGCATGCGGAAATACGACCACAGCGAAATCACTGCCTTTGCCGATATCCAGAATGCCGGACGGGCAAACGGACCGCGCCTGTCCAAAGAACTGAACGCACGCCGCGATGCCCTGACCTATGATAACACCTGCGTCATGCTTTATACCTCTGGCACCACCGGGCGTCCGAAAGGGGTCGTGCTTTCCAACCGCAACGTGATTGAAACCTCGCGGAATTCATCGGAGTTTGACCACCTGAGCGCAGGCGAAGAAACACTCGCGTATCTGCCGATGGCCTGGGTTGGCGACTTTATCTTTTCGATCGGTCAGGCCTATTGGTCAGCGTTCTGCGTGAATTGTCCGGAAAGCGCCGAGACAATGAACACCGATTTGCGCGAAATCGGGCCAACCTACTTCTTTGCGCCTCCGGCCATCTTTGAAGGGCATCTGACCCAGGTCATGATCCGCATGGAAGACGCCAGCAGGTTCAAACGCTGGATGTTTTCGTACTTCATGGAACACGCCAAGACCGTGGGACCGCGCCTGCTGGATGGCAAGAACGTGAGCGCCAAAGACCGGTTGATCTACACACTTGGTAAATACCTGATCTATGATCCGCTGAAGAACCGGCTCGGCATGAGCCGGATCCGCGTGGGCTACACCGCCGGTGAGGCGATTGGTCCGGAGCTTTTTGATTTTTATCGCAGCCTCGGGATCAATCTGAAGCAGCTTTATGGACAGACAGAAGCAACCGTATTCATCACCCAACAGCCCGATGGTGAAGTCCGCTCGGACACTGTTGGCGTACCTTCACCGGGCGTCGAGTTGAAGATCGCCGACAGCGGTGAAGTATTCTACCGCTCACCGGGCACATTCGTTGAATATTACGGCAACCCCGAAAGCACCGCATCGACCAAGGACCCCGAAGGATGGGTAGCAACGGGCGACGCCGGGTTTATCGAAGAAACATCAGGTCATCTGCGCATCATCGACCGCATCAAAGACGTCTCGAAAATGGCAGACGGCAGCCTGTTTGCACCAAAATACGTCGAGAACAAACTGAAGTTCTATCCAAACATTCTGGAAGCCGTTGTTTTTGGGGCAGGGCGTGACCGTTGTTGCGCTTTCATCAACATTGACCTCACAGCCGTCGGAAACTGGGCCGAGCGGAACAATATTGCCTACTCCAGTTATCAGGAATTATCGCAGCACCCGCAGGTGCTTGATACAGTTTTGGGCCATGTGAACGCTGTGAACGAGAGCATTTCACAAGATGAAATGCTGGCAGCGTGCCAGATCCACCGCTTTCTGGTGCTGCACAAAGAACTGGACGCAGATGACGGCGAAATGACCCGCACCCGCAAGGTGCGCCGCGCGGTCATTGCCGAAAAATACCACGATCTGATCGACGCGCTCTACGACAATTCGCACAACGTCTATACCGAAACTGAAGTCACCTACGAGGATGGGCGCAAGGGCAAGATCAAAGCCACGCTTGATATTCGCGATGCAACCGTCGTGGCAAAAGCAAAGGTCGCAGCATGAAGCAGGACGCGGTTATCGACAAAGAGGCTGGCTACATCACCGAAGACGGTCGCAGGATAGGTGGCGTGATGATGGATCTACGCAACATCACGCTGCGGTTTGGAGGTGTCGAAGCGATCAAGAACATCAGCTTCGACATCCGGCAGGGCGAAATTCGCGCCATCATCGGGCCAAATGGTGCGGGCAAGTCTTCGATGCTGAATGTCATTTCGGGCTTCTACAAGCCGCAAGAGGGCGAGGTTTATTTCCGTGGCCAAAAGCGCCCGCCGATGAAACCCTATCAAGTAGCGCGCCAAGGTGTGGCGCGCACTTTTCAGAATATCGCGCTTTTCGAAGGCATGTCGGTGCTCGACAACATCATGACGGGACGCATGGCGCATATCAAAAGCAACATGCTTGCACAGGCGATCTGGGCCGGAAAGGCCCAGCGCGAAGAAAACGAAAACCGTGAAGCCGTTGAGCGGATCATCGACTTTCTGGAGATTCAGGCGATCCGCAAGACACCGGTTGGCCGCCTGCCCTATGGTCTGAAAAAGCGCGTTGAACTGGCACGCGCATTGGCAGCCGAACCCGACCTTCTGCTCTTGGACGAACCAATGGCAGGTATGAACGTCGAGGAAAAAGAGGACATGAGCCGCTTTATCCTTGATGTGAATGATGAATTCGGCACCACAACGGCACTCATCGAACACGACATGGGCGTGGTCATGGACCTGTCAGACCGTGTGGTGGTGATGGACTATGGTCGCAAGATTGGCGACGGTACACCCGATGAGGTCCGGAACAATCAAGAAGTGATCGACGCCTATTTGGGGGTTGCCCATGATTGATCCCATCTTTGCTTGGAGTATCGCAAATGTCCGCTGATTTCCTGTATGGCATCGAAGTCCTGATCAATGGCCTGATGGCGGGCGTGCTTTATGCGCTTGTCGCTCTTGGGTTTGTACTGATCTACAAAGCCTCCGGCATCTTCAACTACGCGCAAGGTGTGATGGCCCTGTTTTCCGCGCTGACCCTTGCCGGCATCATGTCCGGACAGGTGCCCTTTGCGCATCTGATCAATGCAGTTTTCGGGACGGATATCCACTATTTCGGCTGGGAAGTACCTGTACTTGCTGCCATTGCCCTGACGCTGATTGTCATGGTGGTCTTTGCCTGGGGTGTACAGCGGTTTGTATTCCGGCATCTTGTGGGGCAGGAACCGATCATTCTCTTCATGGCAACGATCGGTCTGGCGTATTTCCTTGAAGGCGTGGGCGACCTGATGTGGGGGTCCGACATCAAGACGCTGAATGTGGGGCTGCCGCAGGGTGGTTCCCTTTGGGTCGAGAATGCCACAAGCGGCTTGGGTGGTGACGACTTCTACGGCTTTTTCATCGACAAGCTGGATATGGTGGCGACCGTCGTTGCGATTGTTCTCGTCGCTGGGCTCATTGCTTTCAGCCAGTACACCAAACAGGGCCGGGCAATGCGCGCCGTTGCCGATGACCATCAGGCAGCACTGTCAGTTGGTATCTCGCTCAACTTTATCTGGGTGCTTGTGTGGTCGCTTGCAGGCCTTGTCGCCCTTGTCGCCGGCGTCATGTGGGGCGCAAAGTCCGGCGTCCAGTTTTCACTATCGCTCATCGCATTGAAGGCATTGCCCGTTCTGATGCTAGGTGGCTTCACATCAATCCCCGGCGCTATTGTCGGCGGGTTGATCATCGGGGTTGGTGAAAAGCTGTTCGAATATCTGATCGGCGCGCCCTACTTGGGTGGCGCAACCGAAAACTGGTTTGCCTATGTGCTGGCGCTGCTGTTTCTGGTCTTTCGCCCACAGGGGCTGTTCGGGGAGCGGATCATTGAACGTGTGTAGAAAGACAATCCGCATAGAGGAGGCCATGCATGCTTTATCGTGAGGCCGGTGATTTCAAGACAACCTATGTCGCGGATAGCCAAACCTTCCCGCTGAAACTGGACCGGATCGGGTTCTGGGTGACAATGGCGGTTGCATGGTTGGTGATTCCTTTCGTGATTAACGACTATTGGGCAAGCTCGCTGCTGGTCCCTTTCCTGATTTATGCGATCGCTGCCATCGGACTGAACATTCTGACCGGCTATTGCGGTCAGGTCTCGCTCGGGACCGGCGGTTTCATGGCGGTGGGCGCCTATGCCTGCTACAAGTTGATGACGGCGTTTCCTGATGTCAGCATCATGATCCACATTGTTCTTGCCGGTGGCATCACCGCCGCAGTCGGCGCCGCCTTCGGCCTGCCGAGCCTGCGGATCAAAGGCTTTTACCTTGCCGTGGCGACATTGGCGGCACAGTTCTTTCTGGTCTGGCTCTTCAACAAGGTCAGCTGGTTCTACAACTATTCGGCATCCGGCCAGATCAACGCGCCCGAACGACTGGTCGCCGGTGTTGCCGTCACAGGACCCAACACACCCGCTTGGGCACAGTATCTGATCTGCCTTTTCTTCGTGACGATCTGTGCTGTGATCGCCCGCAACCTGACACGCGGCACAATCGGTCGGTCATGGATGGCAATCCGAGATATGGACATCGCGGCCGAGATCATTGGCGTCAACCCCCTGAAAGCCAAGCTGACGGCTTTTGCTGTCAGCTCCTTCTTTGTCGGGGTGGCAGGGGCGCTTTTCTTTGCCGTCTACCTTGGCGCCGTTGAGGTCGGCGAGGCATTCGGCATTCAAAAGTCGTTCCTCGTGCTCTTCATGATCATCATCGGCGGGCTTGGCTCCATTTTCGGTAGCTTTGCGGGCGCGGCATTCCTTGTCTTGCTGCCCGTCGCGCTCAAATGGCTGGGCGTCGATGTCATGGGTTGGCCGACAGATCTGGTCGCGCATTTCCAGTTGGTGATTGTTGGCGCATTGATCATGTTCTTCCTGATCAAAGAACCACACGGCCTCGCCCAGCTCTGGCGTCTTGCAAAAGAGAAACTGCGGCTTTGGCCGTTTCCTTATTAAACGGGTAAAAATACCCATTCCACAATCGGAAAACCTAGGGAGGACATAACCGATGAAGATGAAGAGACTGGCCGCAATGGCCTTGGCGGGCACTTTGGCCGCCGCACCCGCGATGGCCGAACTGGTCATTCCAGACCTGTCATATCGGACCGGACCCTACGCCGCTGGCGGCACGCCATTCTCGGATGGCTATCAGGACTATTTCAACCTGCTGAACGCCCGCGATGGCGGCATCGGTGGCGAGCCAATCCGCATCATCGAGTGCGAGACAGGCTACAACACGGAAAAGGGCGTTGAATGCTACGAGAGCACCAAAGGCGAAGGTGCGCTGATCTATCAACCGCTCTCCACCGGTATCACCTATCAGTTGATCCCCAAGGCGACGGCTGATGGCATCCCACTGCACACAATGGGCTATGGCCGGACATCGGCTGCGAATGGCGAAGTGTTCAACTGGGTCTTCAACTATCCTGCGAACTACTGGGATGCAGCTTCGGTGATGATCAATTACCTGCTGGATGAAAACGGCGGTGATCTGTCGGGCAAGAAGATCGCACTTGTCTACCACAACTCTGCCTACGGCAAGGAGCCGATCCGCACACTGGAAGAACTGTCGGCGATGCACGGGTTCGAGCTTAGCCAGCTGGCCGTTGACCACCCCGGTCAAGAGCAAAAGTCGCAGTGGCTGCAGATCCGCCGCGAGCGTCCTGACTATGTCCTGATGTGGGGCTGGGGCGTGATGAATCAGGTTGCAGTGCAAGAAGCAGCGAACATCAACTTCCCGATGGAAAACTTCATCGGCAACTGGTGGGCCGGCGCCGAGCATGATGTAACCCCTGCCGGCGCAGGTGCAAACGGCTACAAGTCGCTGAACATGAACCGTGTTGACTCGAGCCTGCCGGTCTTTGATGAAATCCGCACACTTGTTCACGAAGCGGGCAACGCTGCGGGCGACGGGTCCAACGTGGGTTCGGTGCTTTACACACGCGGCATGTATGCGGCGATGCTGGCGGCGGAAGCCATTGCAAAAGCGCAGGAAATCCACGGTGTATCCAACATCACGGCAGCCCAGCTGCGTGACGGTATGGAAGCACTGGAAATCACCGAAGCGCGCATGGCCGAGCTTGGCATGCCGCAGATCGGGCCAGAGTTCAGCGTGACCTGCGAAAACCATGGCGGGTCCGGTCTTGGGATCGTGCAGCAATGGAACGCAGCAGAGGGTCGGTGGGTTGCTCTCACGGATTATATCGCGCCGGACAACAGCGTGATCGACCCGCTCATCGCCGAAGATTCGGCTGCCTTTGCAGCTGAGAACGGGATCGAGCCTGGCTGTCTCTGAATAATGCCCGGGTGGCCCATCTTGGGCCACCCAACCCCTGCAATCTAATGACGGATCAATGCGCCATGCTGGACGATGCGAAAGTTGAGACCCTGCTAGAGGTCAACAACATCGAAGTGATCTACAATCACGTGATCCTCGTGCTGAAGGGGGTGTCGCTCAACGTGCCCAAAGGCGGGATTACAGCCCTTTTGGGGGGCAATGGCGCAGGCAAGACCACAACGCTCAAGGCGATTTCAAACTTGCTCCACTCGGAACGCGGTGAAGTTACGAAGGGCTCGATCACCTATCGCGGAGAGCGCGTGCAGGATAGTTCCCCGTCTGATCTGGTCAAACGCGGGGTGATACAGGTCATGGAAGGCAGGCATTGCTTTGAACACCTGACCATCGAAGAAAACCTGATGACTGGCGCCTATACGCGGCGCGATGGCAATGCCAATGTCAGCGACGACCTTGACATGGTCTACAATTATTTTCCGCGCCTCAAAGAACGGCGCAAGAGTCAGGCAGGCTATACCTCTGGCGGTGAACAACAGATGTGCGCCATCGGGCGCGCGCTGATGTCACGGCCCGAAACGATCCTGTTGGACGAACCATCAATGGGCCTCGCCCCGCAGCTTGTGGAAGAGATTTTCACGATTGTGAAGAACTTGAACGAGCAGGAAGGCGTGTCGTTCCTGCTGGCCGAACAGAATACCAACGTCGCCCTGCGGTTTGCACATCATGGCTACATCCTCGAAAGCGGACGCGTCGTCATGGAAGGGCCAGCAGCAGAACTGCGCGATAACCCCGATGTAAAGGAATTCTACCTCGGCATGTCCGACGAAGGCCGCAAGTCATTTCGTGACGTGCGAAGTTACCGTCGCCGCAAGAGGTGGCTGGCATGAGTGCGTTGGATCCACGCGAAACGCGGTCTGCCGATGCCCGTGAAGCTGACCAACTGGCACAGCTCAAGATGCAATTGGACCCTGATACAGCAGATCAGATAGCGTCGCTTGCCGACCTGTCAAAACTGCCCGTATTGCGCAAATCCGAACTCAGCAAGGCGCAGGCGGCAACACCTCCGTTCGGCGGTATCCCGACAAAAGGGATCACCCGGCTCTTTCAGTCACCGGGGCCTATTTATGAACCCGGCGGGCAAGGTTCTGACTGGTGGCGCTTTGGCAGCGCCCTCAGAGCAGCAGGGATCGGGCCTGAGGACGTTGTACAAAACACCTTTTCCTATCACTTTACCCCTGCTGGCGCGATGTTCGAGAGTGCGGCCATCGCAGTAGGTGCGCAGGTGTTTGCTGCCGGACCGGGCCAGACAGAACTGCAGGTGCGTGCGGCATTTGATCTTGGCGTAACGGCGTATGCAGGAACGCCCGACTACCTTGGGGCGATCCTCGCCAAGGCCGATGAACTGGATATTGACCTGTCGCGCATCACCAAGGCCCTTGTGTCAGGAGGGCCACTGTTCCCGACAGTACGGCAAAGCTATGCCGCGCGCGGCATTCATTGCCTGCAGTGCTATGGCACCGCAGATGTCGGGCATATTGCCTATGAAACGGTAGCGGATGCCCCCATGATCGTCGACGAAGGCGCATTGGTGGAAATTGTGACCCCGGGCACCGGTGATCCGGTTGCACCGGGCGAGATCGGCGAAGTTCTGGTGACCCCGCTAAACCCCGACTATCCGCTTGTCCGTTTTGCCACCGGGGATCTGTCTGCAATTGTTGCGGGCCAGTCTTCTTGCGGGCGTACAAATATGCGACTTGCCGGTTGGAAAGGACGCGCGGATCAAGCCACCAAGATCAAGGGTATGTTTGTCCGTCCCGAACAAGTCGCCAGTCTTGTCGCCCGTCACCCCGAGATCGCGCGCGCGCGTGTGGAAGTGACACATGACGGGCAGCGCGACGAGATGGTGGTAAAACTCGAGACGCAGGCAACTGATGAAGCCGTCTACGATGCCGCAATCAGGGAAGTCCTCAAGCTGAATGCCAAGGTGCAACTGGTCGCACCCGGCTCGCTTCCACGCGACGGGGTGGTCATCGCTGACTTGCGTTAACCCTGCCGCAAGGCAACCAATTCAGACAAATCGCAGTCGGTGCTTCTCCAGCACTGCGACAATGATCTCTTTGGCGTGGCGCCTGTGGGTGCTGTGTATTGCGCGCGCCAAGTCTGCATTGCCTTCTTTTATGGCTTCAAGAACCTGACGGTGATCGTCGTTTGACCTTGTCGGAAGCGGCCGCAGTGCAAGTGTAACGGCGCGGGCGCGGCGCACCTGGTCACTCATCATGTCAACGACCACTTTGACCTTGCGATTGCCGCCAAGCCGCACAAGCTCACTATGAAAAAGATCGTCTGCCGCAGCCCAAGCATCAAGATCACGCGCTTCAATGGCTTGATCCATTGCGTCAATTGCGGCTTCCAGCGGTGCAAGGTCCGCGTCGGAGTGGCCCGCGATTGCGGCCTGTTCTGCCGAGAGGCTTTCGAGCGCGGTCAGCACATCGTAGATATCGGTCATGTCTTCCGGCGAAACGGGCAGGATCCGGACCCCTTTTCGTGGGCGCAGTTCCAGCAGGCCCTGCCCCTCGAGGGTCAAAAGCGCCTCACGTACCGGAGTGCGCGACATCTTCAGATGCTCGGCCAGTTCGCTTTCCAGATGATCAGACCCTGCAGGCAAGTCACCGGCAAAGATCATTTCGCGAAGTTCCTGCAACGCGCGCTGGGCATGCGAGTGCGGCCTGTCCTTCATGCTGTCAGTCCCCGATCCATTGTTTACAGCCCGTCGATGCCGAAGCATAGATTTTCTCTTCGGTCCGGACGACGCCAAGATAGTCCTCTGCCAGATTCTCAAGGGGCAGTCCGTCCAGCAGCCCCGCCACCACATGGCTTTGCAGCGCGTGCACGCAGTCACCACCAAAGCCGTCCCAAGTGTCAGCACCCAGCAGCGTTTGGTCCTGTGTCGCGCCAGATTTTCGTAACTTCACCGATCCGTCACCATACAGCGCAATTGTCCCTTCAGTCCCTTCTACCAGTGCTTCGCCCATCGTCCGCCGCAGATTATCAGCCACATGATCAAGATGGCGGTTGCCATCGAAAAGCGATCGTGCGCCGTTTGGATGATCGAAGATGATATAGCCAGCGTCTTCGCCTGCGATTGCGGGATTGAGCTGGCGCAAGTCAGCATAGACGGCTGTTGGATCGCCCAAGAGATAACGAAAGGTATCGACCCAATGCACGGCTGTTTCATGCACCAGAAAGCGCGGCATGGTCTGGAAATAGGGTTGACGGTCAAGATATGCCGTTGGTCCTTGCCCGTCTCCGGGTCGAAAACGGAAGGTCGCCTGATGGACTTTGCCGATCGCTTTGCGATCAAGCGCTTTCTTGATCGTACGATACCACGGCTGAAACCGAAAATTCTCGTGCACTATGATAGTTGCACCATAGGCCTTTGCCTTTGCGACAATAGTCGACGCTTCGGCAAGGTCCCGACAGAAAGGCTTTTGGCAAACCATCCGTTTGACACCTGCTTCTAGTGCCTTGGCGATCACATTGGCGTGGGCATCTGGTGGCAGAATGATATCAAGAAGCTCTGGCGCCTGCTCCTTGAGCATCCGGTCGAGGTCGGCATAGGCTGGCAGGCCGGTCGCCTTTGCTTTCCCGATATCACGGTCACAGGACCCGACCAGATTGACACGGGGAATACGCGCCCAACTGCCATAGTGAAACTGGGCAAAGTATCCTGCCCCGATACATGCCACACGTAGTTTGCCGCCAGTGGTCATCTTGCCGACAAAGCCTCCAGTACAGCGCCCGCTGCGGCATCGGTGCCAGCAGTCCCCCCCAGATCGCGCGTCAGCGTTTCGCCACGCGCCACAACACGTTCGACGGCTTCGCGCAGACGCGTGCCATCGGCACACAACGCATCATTGTTGTGCCTTCTACCCAGCCAATCCAGCATCATCGCCGCAGACAATATCATGGCAAACGGATTCGCCACGCCCCGACCCGCAATATCCGGTGCTGATCCGTGACAGGGCTGGAACACAGCATGCTTCAGGCCAATATCCGCAGATGGCGCAAGTCCGAGACCACCCATGAGCCCTGCGCCAAGGTCCGACAGGATGTCACCGAACATGTTTTCGGTAACCATCACATCAAAGTCCCACGGCTTCTGCACCATCCAGAGCGCCGTTGCGTCGACATATGCGTGGTCTGCCACGATCTCGGGGTGTTTGGCCGCTTCGGCGTCAAAGATCTCACGAAAGAAGGCGAAGGCACGAAACACGTTTGCCTTGTCGACGCAGGTGACCTTTCCGACACCGCGCCCTGCTGCCTTGCGGGTCTTGGCAAGGTCAAAAGCGAAGCAAAACAGTTTCTCCGAGATGTCGCGGGTAATCAGAAGTGTTTCGCGGGCTTCGTCCCTAGTGACTTGACCCCGCCCTTGGGTGTGAAAAAGCCCTTCGGTACTTTCCCGGATCAGCACAAAATCAATCTCCCGACCCTCCGGCACATGCAGAGGTGAACTCTGACCCTTGCGGACAGTGACAGGTCGTACGCCAGCAAACAGCGTCAGTGCCTTGCGCAAATCGATTTGTGGTGAAATCTCGGTGCCATCCTTGTAGCGGACGTCTGGCAAACCCATCGCCGACAATAAGATGGCGTCAGACAATCGCGCCGCCTCCAGAGATGCGGAAGGTAGAGACTCTCCGGTCTTGGCATAATGGGCCGCCCCGGCAGGCGCATCTGTGAAGGTCAGCGCATAGGCATCCGAAGCGTCAGCCATCTGGCGCAGGATACTGACGGTCGGGGCCATGATTTCCGGGCCAATTCCGTCACCATGAAAGACTGCGATACTATATGTTGCGGTCATCTGAACCTCATCTTTGCCGTGCAATCCGCCCCAAGGGGACTGCAGATCGCACCAACAGACTGTTGACAAGGCATAGCTTAATGCATGCATTAATAAATGCAATAATTGGACAAGAGGGAGTATCCTGCCAAACACTGGCCCGCTAGGTTGGCGAGACACCATAGTTCTTTGCTTCACGGCTGCTTGCTGGCATCGTGGCATTTCTTGAAAGCAGGAAAGGAAAACCGAATGTATGCAGTCGTTGTGACCTTGCAGATTGCACCCGAGGCACTGGACGCATTCCTGCCTCTGTTGCATCAGAACGCGGCAACTTCACTTGCGCAGGAGGAAGGGTGCCTCCGGTTTGACATTTGTACAGACCCCGAGCGCCCGAACGAGGTCTTTCTATACGAGCTTTACATAGACAGAGCCGCATTCGATGCGCATCTGGGCAGCGCGCATTTCAAGCACTTCGACACAGCAGTTACGCCGATGATTGCAGCGAAGGACATCCGCACATTTCAGGATGTTGCGACATGAACAACTGGGAGGTTTACTGCATCAAATATGCCGACCGGAACAGCAGGACGCGCGCTGACAGTTTCATTTTCGACGACAACCACGATGCACCCCACGCCATGGACTACTTCATGTGGGTCCTGCGGCACGGGCCAGAGGTGATCTTGGTCGATACAGGGTATGACGGGGAAGAGGCTGGCGCGCGCGGACGCCCGATCCGCATGGATCCGGTTGCGGCATTGCAACCACTTGGCCTGCGCCCCGAGGACATCACGCAAGTGATTGTCACGCACCTGCACTATGACCACGCCGGCGGTCTGCACCTCTTTCCGAATGCAACCCTGCACTTGCAGGCCGCCGAGATGGCCTTTGCCACGGGGCCGTGCATGTGCCACGATGCGCTGCGCATGCCGTTTACCGCAAATCATGTGTGCGAGGCGATCAAACGGCTCTATTCTGGAAAAGTCGTATTCTACAACGGTGACGCACAGGTTTCCGATGGCGTGACAGTCCATTGCATTGGTGGGCATAGTCGCGGCCTGCAATGTGTGCGGGTTCGCACGCAGGCAGGCTGGATGGTGCTGGCATCTGATGCAAGCCACTTCTACGAAAACGTTTTTGCCCGCAAACCGTTTCCGATTGTCGTTGATCTGCAAGACATGCTCGACGGGTTCGCGACTCTGCACAGACTTGCATCGGACCCCGGCCTGATTATTCCGGGGCACGACCCATTGGTGCGGACCTATTTTCCGCAGGCCATGGCGGCGCATGTTTTTCGTCTTGATGCCGGTCCACAAAGGGAGGTGCTTCAATGAAGCTGGGGGTCATCGCCGACGATTTCACCGGAGCGTCCGACATAGCGCTGACACTGGCCGAAGCGGGCATGTCTGTCGCGCAGTTTATCGGCGTCCCAAAGGGCGATGCGGCCCCGGAGCTTGACGCCGGCGTCGTCGCATTGAAATCACGCACAGCCCCTGTCGAAGAAGCGATCGCAGCGTCGCTCGCCGCATGTGAGTGGCTTTGCGCGCAGGGGGCAAAGCAAATCGTTCTCAAGGTCTGCTCGACCTTCGACAGCACCGCGAAAGGCAACATCGGGCCTGTTCTTGACGCGCTCGCCCAACGTTTGAACGCTGGTCCGGTCATCGTGTGCCCTGCCTTCCCTGAAAATGGTCGGAGCGTCTATCAGGGCCACCTTTTTGTCGGCGACCGGCTGTTGAATGAAAGCGGGATGCAAGACCACCCTCTGACACCAATGAAGGACGCCGACCTGCGCCGCGTTCTGGCAGCGCAATCCGGACGCGAGATTGGCCTTATTCCCGCGCTGTCGGTCTTGGAGGGCGCGGACGCCATTGCCGCCGCACTGACCAAAGACGCCCATATGATCACAGATGCGATCTCGGATACCGACCTCATAGAAATCGGACGCGCCGCAAAAGATCTTCCGTTGCTATGCGGTGGCTCTGGCATCGCCATTGGGCTACCGGCGAATTTCGGGCTGAAGGCCGCAACACCGGACTGGGAAGCGGTTGCAGGAGCGGGTGCTGTTTTCTCGGGATCGTGCAGCATCGCAACCCGCCAACAGGTCGAAAGATACGCCGCGCATGCGCCGGTTTTTCAGATTAGGGCCAGTGCCGCAGTAGCAGGCGAATACGACGTTAGCGCTATTGCGGACTGGGTGCTGGCGCAAGAAAAACCACCTCTGGTCTACTCATCAGCTGATCCGACAGTGGTGAAAGCAGCTCAGGATACACACGGACCAGGCGTTGCGGCAGAAGCGATCGAACATCTGTTTGGTCAGCTCGCACCCGCCATTGTGGCAAAGGGTGTACGCCGTCTGGTCGTTGCCGGGGGCGAAACATCCGGAGCCGTCGTCACAGGTCTTGGCGCGCATACACTTGCAATCGGGCCCAAGGCGGCGGCGGGCGTTCCCTTGGTGCGCACAGGCAATCTTGCGCTTGCCCTGAAATCAGGCAACTTCGGCGGCCCCGATTTCTTTGCCGATGCGCTGAGCATGATGGAGACATCACCATGACCGAGAACGCCAAACTGCGCGAAGACATTTGTGCCCTTGCAAAATCAATGTTCGACCGCGGCCTCACCTGCGGTGCTTCGGGCAATATCTCTGCGCGATTGTCCGACGGATCAATTCTGGTCACCCCAACGGGACGGGCCATGGGGTTTCTGGATCCGGCGCAGATCAGTCACCTTGATCAGAACTTCAGGTTGCTTTCGGGCGATCCACCAACCAAAGAAACACCGCTCCATGCAGCGTTCTACGAAACGCGCAGCGGCACCGGCGCTGTTGTCCATCTCCATTCGACCCATTCAGTCGCCCTGTCGATGTTGCCCGACACCGATCCGGACAACGTTTTGCCGCCACTGACACCCTACACAATCATGCGCGTTGGAAAGGTAAAACTCTTGCCGTTTTTCCTGCCGGGCGATCCGCAGATGGGCGAGGCTGTCCGCGGCTTGGCGGGCAAACGCGCAGCCGTTCTCTTGGCCAATCATGGACCCGTCGTCGCGGGCAAAGACATATGGGCGGCAGCATTTGCAATGGAAGAGCTTGAGGAAACCGCCAAACTGGCACTTCTGACGCGCGGCATGAACCCGACGCCACTCTCGCCGGATGACATCCAAGCCGTCGTGAGGAAATTCGACGTGGATTGGTGAAGAATCTGCCAGCAAGTATTCTTGGTACTGGTGCCGCTGATAGGACTCGAACCTACGACCCCATCATTACGAATGACGTGCTCTACCAGCTGAGCTACAGCGGCGTACCATTTCGCCCTG
>CAZTKF010000042.1:0-23049 GCA_964614205.1 uncultured Loktanella sp.
GCAGCCCCCTCCTAAGGGGCAGGTTGCAGGTTCGAATCCTGCCGGGGTCACCAATCATGCGCTGGCATATTATATTCGCGGTCACCTCAGTGAGCACCGCGCACCTCACCGTTGGTCGGGTAATTGGACTGTACTCCAAGTTAAGCTGCGGGAACTCGGGCCGACAATTTTCTTGAACGCATACCTACGACTCGTAGATCAGCGGTCCATGACATCAGATCGACAACCTCTTGAATATGCGCTCGGGAATGCTGCTAATAATCAACATGATCAAGAACCAGATTCTGCGTACATAGATCACGTCCCGTCCCTTGCCAACAGCAGCGAAGACAGCCTCGCCGACTTCCTCTGGTTGCGCAGTCAGCCTTGGTGGCAGATCAAGCCCTTCTGTCATTTTTGTCGCCACAAAGCCCGGCAGAACAGTGAGTACATGCACGTTCTTCTTGGCTAATCTGTTGCGAAGGCCGGACAAGAACGCTGTGAAGCCCGCTTTGGCTGACCCGTAGACATAATTCGTCGCGCGTCCACGCTCTCCTGCCACAGAGCTGATCCCAACCAGCACACCAGAGCCACGTTCTTCAAAATGATTGGCGAAAATACCCAGGATGCTAGCAGGCCCTTCAAAGTTGCTACGCAGAACGGTCGTGGCCTCTTCCGCATTGCGTTCGTTCTTGGTCTGATCCCCCATGTAGCCTATCGCGCAGACGACGATCTGCGGTAGCGGGTTTAGATCGGCTGCGAACTCTGCATGGCCGTCCAGTGCGAGTGCATCAAAACTGTGGGCCTCCACAGCGACGTCATAACGCACAGCAAGATCTGCGCGCTCCGCTTCAAGTGACTGCGCATCTCTTGCTGCAAGCTGGATTGGGTAGCCTGATTTTGCGAAACGGTGCGCGATTGCCATCCCGATATCACTCTTAGCACCCAGGATCAGCACGTGACCTTTGTTCATAGGCCTAACCTTTCTGATTGTGCGGATTCGAACACCTCTGTGGCGTTCAGATTATAACGTTGCGCGATGAAATGCGCTAATCGCGGTTCTGACAATGCGAATGTTTCACGCGACATTCGACTATCTTTGGCAAGATAGAACCGTCCACCATGGCAGAGGGCAATCTTGTCGAGCTCTTCCAGTAGAGCAAGTGTGCGGGAGTTCACAGGAAAATCGAGAGACAGCGTGTAGCCTTCCATTGGAAAAGAAAAAGGGCTCTGTTGCGCTCCGAAACGCTTGAGCACGGATAGAAATGAGCCTGCGCCTGAAGCCGATATTTTTTCCAAGAGAGCGTGCATCCCGACCCGCGATTCGGCCAGCGGAAGCACACACTGGAATTGTGCGAATCCCCGGCGACCATAGATCTTGTTCCAGCCAAGAATTGCATCAAGCGGATAGAAATAGCTGTCCCAGTCCACCAGCGTTTCCTGCGGTAGACGCTTGCCCTTCCAATAGTAGAGCTTGTTGAACGCCTGAACCGAGTATCTGTTCAAAGACCAACAGGGAAAGTCGAATGGCACAGTCTTCTTGCGCTTTTGTGCAAATGCGAGAGGTGTGACCTGCTGCCCCGCTTCGAGTTCTGTGATCTTTGCGTGTTCGCCAAGCATGACAATTGAGCGTCCAAGTCCTTTGCCCTTCTGCAAGCAATCTATCCAAGCGACAGAGTACGTGGCATCTAGGGAATTCTCAAAGATCTCGATGGCGTGATCGAGATTTTCCGCAGGCAAGCTAAGTTGTTTGATCCAGCTACTCTCGACAGGCCGAAGCCGGATAGCTGCACGCAGGATGACTCCCGTCAGACCCATGCCCCCGGTGGTCAAAGCAAAAAGATCGGCGTTTTCCGCACGGGAGCAGCGCTGCATTGCTCCGGCTTCATCAATCAGGTCAATCCAATCGACGTATTCAGCAAAGCTGCCATCCTTGTGGTGGTTCTTCCCGTGGACATCTGCAGCAATCATACCGCCAAGTGTCACATATTTCGTGCCCGGCGTGACATAAGGAAACCAACCGCGAGGCAAGAATGCTTCGATGATGTCAGCTAGCAGGACACCTGCTTCGGCAACCAATTGCCCGGTTTCGGAGTCGAAAGCGCACATATGGCTGAAGTGCCGCATCGAAATTGTATTGCTTTTGTTAACCGCGCTGTCACCGTAGGCCCGACCATTCCCGCGTGCTATCGCGCTTCCTTTTGCAATGTGCTCCCTAAGCGCTCCAAGGTCACGAGGTGCATTCACCTGGGCGTCCATCACGGGATAGCGTCCCCAACCCGAAATCTTCACGTCGCACCCTGCATCTGACTGTCTGCGAACACGAATTTGCGGTCGAGATTGTATTTCACAATGTAGCCCACACCCAAGCCGATCACCGCTCCCGTTTCGCGCATCAAATCAGTCTTCCAGATTAGCCAAAAGGCTGTTTCGGTGCCCCAAAAGATTGCAGTTGTGAGGAGGCCCATCAGGGTGTAGAGCATGAATTTCTGGCTATGTGCCTTCATCCCCGTCGAATTGTCCTGAAAAATCCAGCGCTTATCCAGTAGATACTTGATGATCAGACCAACAATAGTCCCCGATCCTACTGCAATTACAAACAATGCAGAACTATTGCCGAAGGCCAGAACCATCCGCTGCATTGCAAGGTTTGCCACAGTGGCGATGACACCGAACGCTGTATAACGCAAGAGAAGTGTTGTGCGTGTCACCAGAGCGCCCCGCCGATACCAAACATCAAGACCACGACAAGACAAATCTGGCTATTCACATCCTTCACCGCAAAGACAATAGGATCGTCGTGCATCTCACCTCGGTGAGTGACCATGACCATTCGTGTAATCCAGTATAGCAAGATACAGCAGACGCCCCAAAGAGCCGCGGGTTGCGCATAGAGCTGCAGAACTTGTGGCGAGTTCAGATAAAGCGCCATAACCAGCACCGAGACGTATCCTGCCGCGAGGGCCATCATGCTGATAATGGGCAGATCCCCCACCCGATAACCACGACCAGAGGCGCTGAGCTCGCCTCGTTCTGCCGCATCCACCAATTCGGCCTGTCGCTTAACCGCCGCAAGCGAGAAGAAGAAAAAGATCGAAAAGGCCAACAGCCAGACCGACAGCGGAATACTTGTCGCGGCGGCACCTGCTATAATCCGCATCGTGTAAAGCCCTGCGAGTAAGCAGATATCGATGACAACCCGCCGTTTGATATTCAAGGAATACGCTGTGGTCAGAAAGTAGTAGGCCATCATTACCAAGAGAAACACCCAGCCAAGGAGGATAGAGATCCAAATGCCCAGCAGCAGCGTGCCAGCAGCCAGAGTGGTACCTTGTGCTATGGGAACGGTACCGGCAGCGAACGGTCGGAGACGTTTACGGGGGTGTATGCGGTCAGCGCCCAAATCGAGCAAATCGTTCAAGACATAGACGCTTGACGCCACAAAGCTGAAAGCGACAAACGACAACAGGCTTTGGCTCAGGGTAGTTGCATTGATCTCGTGCGCTGCCAGCATCGGCAGGAACACAAGCACATTCTTGAGCCACTGATGCGGTCGCAGCGCCCTGATGTATGGCTTGACCGACGGCTCCACGGTAACAAGGTGCTCGGTCGGCTTTCCCAGTTTATCAGCTTTCCTGCGTAGCTGGGGGGAAGCGTTTACGGTAATTGTGCGCGATGCTTTCTTCCAGACCGGCAGGTCTGCTTCTGCATCGCCCATATAGAAAAAGTTCCCCTCGCCGAAACGATCGACAAGAAACGCCGCTTTACGCCCGCCTTTGATATTTGTGTCTAGACCAGAGCCGTAAACCTCGTCAAATATCTGCAAATGCTCTGCAATACGGCCAGCAAGGACTTCATTGCTGGCAGTCACGAGAGCTGTACGTCCACCCTCAGCGCGGAACTTGGCAATATAGTCGATCACATCGTCGTCATAAGGCAGTGTTGTGACATCGATATCTGCGGATTTCGCAAGCTCATGCTTCAGCGCGGCTTTGCCTCGACGTAATGATGCCAAGGCGCGGAAAAAATTGCGCCAGTTGCGTCCGATCGAAGACCAAAATGTTTCAAACAGCATGTCGGAGCGCAGCAACGTGCCATCCAAATCCACGATCAATATGGTCACAAACAGAACCTTTCTTGTTGAGCCATGACCAATCTCGCATAGTTTCGAAAATTGACTATAGATTATCTGGTCTTGGGAGTCACTTGGCCATAGGCCAGCGCCACGGCCTTTGCTGTTGCCCGTTGGTGGACAGTCTGGCCAAAGGTGTCTCACAGAGATCCAAGTGTGACTCCGTTGACGGCTATGTGTCGAGTTCCAACGGTCAGCATCGTCGGATAGAGTGGCTTACGCCTTTGACTGAAGCAGAGAAAGCGATGAGCCAGAACAACCTTGTCACGTGTATTTTCACAAGCTGGTCACCCCAGATCGGGGACCCGACAGCAATCGGCTGGCTGACCGTGGTAGCTTACATCCTAGCTGCGACGCTGTCTGTTTTGGTTTTTAGACGGCAGTCGGGCCGGCAACGCGTCTTCTGGCTCGGTCTGGCAATGGTCTTGCTTGCTATGGCGATCAACAAACAACTCGACTTGCAGTCGGCACTTACCGCAGCGGGACGATGCCTCGCGCAGGCACAAGGCTGGTACGAAGATCGCCAATCGGTTCAGATTGCTTTCATCATTTCAGTTGCTGTCATCTGTCTTTTCCTCTCCATTGCTTTGGCCTGGACATTGCGAAGGGACTTGGGGCGCATATGGATCGCTGTGGTTGGGGTCACGATACTGCTGGCCTTCGTGGTAATGAGGGCGGCAGGCTTTCACCATTTTGACAGTTTCATAGGATACGAAATCGCCAGTGTGCAAATGAACTGGGTGATGGAATTGGGCGGTATCCTTTTGATTGCGCTGAACGCAGTCCTGATACTGACGCGCAGGGGCAGGCCTCGAAAGTAGTTGTAGGTTTCACGCATCAGTCCAACGGCGGCCAATTCATTAACCCAGCCAGACGCCACATTGAGTGATGTCAATTCAGCCGGACCACTGATCCCTTTCAACGAAGGTCTTCTTGTCTTGATGCCATTGCTTTCGTACCAAGAGTGCATCAACCAGAAATTTGGTGGCCCAATTGGGGTATTGAAGCGGCGCATAAGCCCCATAAATCGGGTAAGATCCGGCAATTCCCCCGTAATCGACCGCGCCCGGTCTTCTGATTGTTTGTGTCGCCGCCACTTGTGCGATCAGACGTTCTGCCGGTTCAATGAACGATGCGTCCCCTGTCAACTCGGCCAAGCGGAAGAAAACGATTGCAAGTTGCGCACAGCCTGTAAGGCACACGTGCCGGGACCTGAACGCCCAGTCCGGTCCGATCTCTGCCGCCAGCCATCCTTCTGCTTCAAATCTGTCTCGCACGGCGGTCGCCCCCAGCAAGACAGCCTCGAGGATGTCCTGACGTCGGGTCAGCAGATGGACCTGCAGAAGCCCGCGTAAGACGTAGGCAATGCCATGCGTGTTGGCATTGCCACCCGGCTTGAAACCATTGTTGTCAAAAAATCCGTTCTGGCGCTGCTGGTTCAGCGTCCAATCTACGTTTCTCAGACCGGCATCAATTGATCGCTGGTCGCCCTCTAAGCTGCCGTATGCCACCAACGCCCAAGCTGATCTAACGTTATAGGTATGAAGCATCCCATGACTGACGTGACGCTCAAAGGCGCCGTCATCGCCCATTGCCAAGCACAAAAAAGAAGCGGCCCGCGCGGCAGCCTGGGCAATATCAGGGTCCCGCGCCTGATGCATCAATGCATTGAACCCCAGCAGGATCATCCCGGTGTCAAAGACGTCAGCATCTTGGCCTGACCCGAGCTCATAGGCCGAAAAACCACCATCAGGACGCTGAATTGACATCAGCCAACGCCCCAGTTTCGCAGCCGTCTGATGAAAGTCTGAATCACCTGCATCGTCGCCAAGGTTAAGCAAAGTCGGTATGATGTAACCAGTAGTCTCCGGATACGGTGGAACCCAGCCCCGAGGGAAGCGATAGCCCTTGGAGGATGCATGCCCATGGCAAATCGTGATTGATCGTTTCAGCCAGTCTGCACCTGCTGACAAATGCAGGCCATGTGCCGTGGTCTCGGGCCGGGCATGAAGCAACAAGCCACGTCCTCGGAGTGTTTCGGCCAAGGATCGGTGGCTGAAGTGCCATGTCGCCATCAAGCTTTCCAAGAAAGATGGCGCTGCGTACACCGAACGAACCGGTTCATCCGATACGTTCAGCGTCATTGGCTGCGCCCTTCTTGCCCTGAATTTTGCACCCTGCCCAGAACCGCATCAGCAATCTGTTTGGCCGCTGTTCCATCACCATATGGATTCTGGACTTGGCTCATTGCGTCGTAGGCGACAGGATCGTCGAGCAATTTGTTTGTTTGCCCGACAATATCATTCGCGCCTAAACCGACCAGTTTGGCGCAGCCTGCAGAAACGCCTTCTGGTCTTTCCGTGGTATCACGCATGATGAGTACCGGCTTGCCAAGCGCAGGTGCTTCTTCTTGTACCCCACCTGAGTCAGTCAAGACGATAGACGCACGGTCAAGCATCAATACAAAATCCGCATAGGCGAGAGGCTCAAGCAGAAAAATGTCCGGATGATTTCCAAGCATCTCACGCACCATCTCTCGAACCTTTGGATTGGGATGGACCGGAAACACAATGAATGTATCACCCCGTGCAACCAGTCGCAGCGCGGCACTGCAAATAGCAGCAATGCCGTCGCCCCAGTTCTCGCGCCTGTGTGCCGTCATCAGGATAAGGCGTTTGCCCCCCTCCAGAGCATCTTGCAGACGGGGTTCGTCGACGTTCACCCGATAGTTTTTTTCCTGCAAGCGCCGTCGCACACTGTGCAATGCATCAATGACAGTGTTGCCCGTCACATGGATGGTTGAGGGATCAACATCTTCGCGCAGCAGGTTGTCGCGTGCCAACTCTGTCGGGGCAAAATGCAGATCCGCAAGTGTACTGATAATCTTTCGGTTCGCCTCTTCGGGCCAGGGCGAGAGGATATTGTTGGTCCGCAAGCCTGCCTCCACGTGGCCAACCCTGATTCCATGGTAGAACGCTGACAAAGCTGTTGTCATTGCTGTCGTCGTATCACCCTGAACGATCACCCTATCAGGGCGCTCGGCGGCCAGCACCTCGCCCATTCTATTCAGCACATCGACAGAAATGTCGGTCAAGCTTGGCTTGTCCCGCATCAGATTCAAGTCAATATCCGGGGTCATTCCGACGCTTTCCAGAACTTGATCCAGAATATGACGATGCTGAGCGGTGGTACAGGCGACGACGCTAACATCCGGTTCAGCCCTGAGCGCCTCGATAACAGGAAAACATTTAATGGCTTCCGGTCGAGTGCCAAATGCAACAAGTACTTTCATCATTCAGAGGCTCTTTTCTGGCGGTCGGTAGGTGTTTTCTGACGATCACGTCTTAGCATTGCGCGCGCAACCATAGCGGCAAATACAAGGTTGGTCTTGAAATAGCGCCAGAACAATCGCCTTGGTTCCTGCACGACGCGAAACAGCCACTCCATACCGATCTTTTGAATAAAGTGGGGCGCCCGCCGGACCTTTCCCGCAGCGACATCAAAGGAGCCGCCAACACCCACAAGGAGGGGAACATCAAGAGCGTCCCGATACTTGCGCAAAAAGCGCTCTTTCTTGGGGCTTGTTATGCCTACAAAAAGGCAGTCCGCCCCGGACCCTCTGATCTGCGCAACGATTTCGGCTTCGTCATCTGACGAGAAATACCCGTTCCGTGATCCAGCGATCTGAAGCCTTGGATGGGTCTGGCTCAGGACATCAATCATTTTGTCCAGCACATCCTGCTTCGCCCCAAGTAGAAACGGGCGGTATCCCTCTCTTTCGCACAAAGCGAACGTCTCCATCATCAGGTCGGCACCAGTGACCCGGCCTGAGACAGGGATACCAAGCAACTTGCACGCCCATTTGACACCCATCCCATCGACGCAGATCAGATCACTGTCGATCACGTCAGCACACAAGAGAGGATCACTTGCCATCTGAACGGTCTTCGCGACATTGATGTCACTATGTTGAAGTCGCTGGCGGCCGGACATGGCTTGTCTTGCCAAGTCCAGAGTTGTGCTCATGTCAACCTGATGGAATTCCGCTCCGAGGAATGCGTTTCGCGAGATGCCATGATCAAGAACAGGAAGCATCAATCATTCCTTGAGGGATTATTGCCGTATATTCGGTTTTTCTTGGCGCCTTGGCGCACAAGTGTGCTTTCAAGGGTTGTATGAAGGCTATACGCGGCTTGCGCAATATGGCTTGGATAGCTGGCCAAATGCCCGTGTTCTGCATACATCATGCCAGAAATCCTGCGACGCACTGCGCGCCATGTGGTGTGCTGGCACGATTTGCGGACCGCAGGATCTGCGCACCGTGCAACGCACCGTCGATGAGCAATGTTGGATTGAAAGGATTGTGACACACAACTGAGATCCAGCTCAGATCATTCACGTCCGCGCTGCCAGACAAATGCATTTCCGTCATTTGCCCTCTTGGCGCGCCGGTTGCTGACCAAATAGACAAGAACAAAGACGACGGATGAAAACGGCGTGCGCAACAACCGCAAGACGCTGGCGAATGATTTGTTGATCTCGCTGTCGTTTTCCAGCAACTCTGGGAAACGGTCCACCAGTTCTGCGTTCCCCTTGCTCCAGCGGTGACGGACATGCACCAGGTTCTCATAGCCTTCGGGAAGTGGCCAATCATAGGTCGCATGGGTTTTTTGTCGTTCATGAGGGGCAAACTGCAACCGTACAAAACGGTCATCGGCAATAATGTCCGGAAACGCGCCCCAACGGCTTCGACCCGCAGCATTGACCGCATAAAGACCTATCCCCGGCACGCCTTCTCGGACAAAGCTAAGCTGGGTCCAGACCTTGGCGTAGGCACGACTCACAAGGCTCTCGGGGCGGGCAATCCTCACAGTGCCGCCGGCATAAACCGGACCATCCTGAGCAAGAAGCTGTGCCATTTCGCTCAGAAGGCCGGAACCCAAGACAACATCGGCATCGACAAAGACCCGACAGTCATGGGTTGCCTGTGTCTCAGCCTCATTCAGTGCATTGATCTTATTACCGACCGGTATATCGAGGATCAGGACATCATAGCCTGCATCTCTCAGCTTGGGGGCCATTTCCTGCGAAAGCGGAACAGTGAGGTCGTTGCAGCCATTGGCGGCAACAATAACCTGCATCCCATGATCCGCAGGTAGGTCGACCTGCTGCACAAGTGCATTCAGACAGTGTTGAATACAGCTTTGTTCATTGTTGCTGGGGATAATGATTGTAAGCACAGATCGACCTTGTAGAATTGCCGTGTAGAATGTGCAGTAATCCGCCCCGGATACAAGAACCAGTCTTCGCAACAATCCAGCGTAAACGCGGTTATTGTCCGCAAACCTTTCTTAGTACACTGCCTTTTTCACGCTAAGAAAATGACTTAGCTTGGCCTTTTATCGTGCTTAGGTTTGAATAAGTTTCCAGCAAAATGTGGTTGGTTTAATGAGTCGCGAAGTAACAAATGTTGACATAGCCGAAACCGACATCGCCATTGTCGGTATGGCTGCGCATTTGCCTGGCGCTGATACTGTTGCGGCCTATTGGGACAATCTCAAGAACGGCATTGAATCGATCCGCCAGTACAGCACGGAAGAACTGCTTGCTGCTGGTGAGGCGCCTCACCGGCTTAATCGCCCCGATTATGTTCCTGCGGCAGCACCCCTAAAGGGCTACAGCGAATTTGATGCAGAGTTCTTCGGGCTGTCTGCCAAAGAAGCCGCGATTATGGACCCCCAACACCGCCGCTTTCTAGAGGTATCGTGGGAGGCATTGGAAAACGCAGGCCACATGCCGGAGCATGCCAAAGGCCCGATTGGCGTTTTCGCCGGATGTGGCATGGGCAGCTATTTCTATTTCAACATCTGCTCGAACCCGAAGTTGGTGGACAATGTCGGCATGTTCCTGTTGCGCCATACCGGGAACGACAAGGATTTCCTGTCAACGCGCCTCAGCCATATCCTCGACCTCAAAGGGCCGAGCGTGAATGTGCAGACGGCCTGCTCCACCTCTCTGGTCGCCACGCATTACGCGACGCAGGCGTTGTTGTCGGGCGAATGCGATACGGCCCTTGCCGGAGGTGTCACAATCGAACTGCCGCAGGACCGAGGATATATCTACAAAGAGGGTGAGGTGCTGTCACCGGATGGTCATTGCCATGCGTTTGACCACCGCGCCCAAGGCACGGTTTTCGGCTCTGGTGCAGGCGTTGTAGTGCTGCGCCGCCTAAGGGACGCCATCGCGGACGGGGATCATATCTGGGCTGTGATCAAGGGATCGGCCATCAACAACGATGGCGCGGCAAAAGCCGGTTATCTGGCCCCGTCCGTCGACGGTCAGGCCGAGGCAATTGCCGAAGCACAGATGATTGCAGAAACGCCGGCGGACACGATTGACTATGTCGAGTGCCATGGGACAGGTACCTATCTGGGCGACCCGATCGAGGTGGCCGCACTCACGCAGGCCTTTCAGGAAACGACGGACGAAGTAGGATTTTGCCGCATTGGTTCGGTCAAGACCAACATCGGGCATCTTGATACGGCCGCTGGCGTGGCCAGCCTGATCAAGGCATCGCTTGCACTGCATCACAAAAAGATCCCGCCTTCGCTGGGCTATGAAAAGCCCAACCCTGCGATTGATTTCGAAAACTCGCCCTTCAGGGTTAATGATACGCTGGCTGATTGGGTCAGCCACAAAGGGCCGCGTCGGGCCGGTGTCAATTCGCTGGGTGTCGGCGGTACGAATGCGCATGTCGTGCTGCAGGAAGCGCCGGAGCTGCCGCCATCAGAGCCTTCTGACTGGCCTTTCCAGATCCTTACAGTGTCCGGCCGCACCAAGGCTGCGCTCGACGCGAACTGCGCGGCCCTGGCACACCATCTTCGCGAACACCCCGACCAGAGCCTTGCTGACATCGCATGGACACTCCAAAAAGGGCGGCGCGCATTCGAACGCCGCCGTGTGATCGTGGCCGAAACCCACGAGGATGCGGCAACACAGCTTGAAAATAACGATCCGCGCCGCGCGTTCAGTCACACAGTTGTCGGCGAAGACCCCGACTATGTCTTCATGTTCCCTGGTGGCGGTGCCCAATACGCGGGCATGGCGCGCGACCTCTACGAGACAGAGCCCGTCTTTGCGGAGTGGATGGACAAGGGTCTCGACATCCTGCAACCCAAACTGGATTACGATATCCGCGCGCTTTGGCTGCCGGAAGCAGGGCGGCAAGACTCCGCAAACGCCAAACTGACCAAGCCGTCGGTACAACTGCCGCTGATCATGATCGTGGAATATGCGCTGGCGCAGTTATGGATGAGTTGGGGCGTCAAACCCGCCGCACTCACCGGACATTCCATGGGTGAAAACACTGCCGCCTGCGTGGCGGGCGTGATGTCCTTTGAAGATTGCATTGGTCTGGTGCACTTGCGCGGCAAGCTATTTGATACCGTGCCGGCAGGTGGCATGCTGTCGATTGCATTACCTGCCGACCAGTTGCAGACGATGCTGGGCGATGGCCTTGACCTTGGTGCGGTGAATGCACCCCAGTTAAGCGTCGCGACAGGTCCGCAATCCGCGCTTGACGATCTTGAGACGCGCCTGAAGGCCAAGGATATCGACTGCCAGCGCATCCCTATCGACATCGCCGCCCATTCGCGGATGCTGGACCCGATCTTGCAGGACTTTGGCGACTATCTGCGGTCCATCAAACTGAATCCTCCGCAAATCCCGTTTACATCAAACCGCACCGGCGCACTGATCACCGATGAACAGGCGCAAGACCCCGAATACTGGGTCGGACACCTGCGCGGCACCGTCCGCTTTGCAGATTGCCTGACGACGCTGGCCGCCAAAGAGGACCGCGTGTTCATCGAAGTCGGGCCGGGTAAGGCCCTGTCTTCGCTGGCAGGACAGCACGGCAAGGTGACCGCGAACCAAGTCATTTCGAGCCTGCGGCACCCGAACGACCACGTCGCTGACGACGCCTATTTTCTGGCGATGCTGGGCCGCATCTGGGCAGTAGGCGGCACGTTCGACTGGGGTCAGATCTGGGGCAATGCGCGGCGACTGCGCCTCCCTTTGCCCACCTATGCCTTCCAGCACGCAACCTACTTCATCGAACCTGGGACCACGACGACCGACGAGACCAGCGAATGGCTGACCCGTAGTGAAGAACCCGACAACTGGGGGTATCGCCCCACGTGGCTTCCACGATATGCGGCCTGTGATGTAGACGTAGCGGGCGATCTGTCCGAGGCGGCAAGCCAGACTTGGCTGGTCTTTGCCGATGATGCGGGGCTGACCGCAGCAGCAGCTGACCGGCTGCGCGGTGCAGGTCATTCCGTGATTACCGTGCGCCCCGGTGATACTTTTGCCCGCGACGGCGAAGGGGGATACTTCATTGCCCCCGAACGCGGGCGCGAAAACTATGATCAACTGATTTCCGACCTGAATGCCCGCGATCTGATCCCGACACGTATTCTGCATGGGTGGATGATCACGGCTGACGAAAGCTTCCGCCCGGGATCAAGCTTTTTCCACCGTGTGCAGGAGCAGGGGTTCTATAGTCTGTTCTTCCTTGCCCAGGCGATCGGGGCCGAGGACCTGTCGGGCGACATTCATATGACCGTGCTGTCCAACGGCGCCGCGCAGCACAAGGACGAGCCGCTGCATCACCCAGAGAAGGCGACACTTGCCGGTCCGGCCCGCGTTATCCCGCGCGAGTTTCCCCATCTGACGGTCACAACACTGGATCTTGAACTCCCGCAGACTACAGGCCGCAAGAAAAGCAGTTTTGCACAGCCGGACACCGACCATCTGGTCGAACATATCCTTGAAGATGCACTGGCCGATCCGGGCAATGGCACTGCTATGGTACGCGGCGGCAAGCGTTATGAACTCGGCTACAAATCTGCGTCGCTGGTTGAAATGCCTGCCGAAGGTCCGCTGCCCGTGCTGAGGGACAAGGGCGTCTATCTTATCACAGGTGGTTTTGGCGGTATCGGCCTGACACTGGCCGAGGCACTGATCAAACGCTGCGGCGCGCGTGTTGCGCTCTTGTCGCGCAGCGGCCTGCCTCCACGCGCGCAATGGGAGACCACGCTCAGGAACACACCGCCAAACGCGCCCCTTGTGCGACGGATCCGTGCAGTTCAGGCGCTAGAGGCAGAGGGCGGTGAAATCCTGTCAGTTGCCGCAGATGTCAGCAACATCGAAGATATCCGCGATGCCCGCGCACAGATCGAGGCAAGGTTCGGCCCGGTCAGTGGCGTCATTCATGCGGCAGGCCATATCGATGACGCACCGATCATGGCCAAGGATGTCACCAGTATCGAAGATGTCTTTGCTCCCAAGATCCACGGCACCCAAGTACTGGACGAAGTCTTCCCCGACGGCGATCTGGACTGGCTGGTCCTTTTTTCCTCCAGCTCGACCGCCACGGCGCCAATCGGGCAGGTCGATTATGTGGCAGCAAACGAATTCCTCAATGCCTATGCCAAGTCCCGTATCGGCGGCAAGACCATGGTGCGCGCGATCAACTGGGGGATCTGGGCCGATGTGGGAATGGCCGCAGATGCAATGGAAGCGCGCATAGGTGCCGTTGAGCCCGCCGAAGTGGTCAACGTCAGCGCCCCGATGCTGGATCAGGCGACTTTCGACCGGACGGGTGCGCGGGTGTTTTCTGCATCTTATACAGTCAAGGACCGCTGGTTTCTGGACGAACACCGCACCAAAGCGGGTGACGCGCTTGTCCCTGGCACGGGCTATTTGGAAATGGCAGCTGAAGCGCTTTGCGAAATGGGCGAAACGGCGGCATTCGAAATCAGGGACCTCTATTTCCTGCGACCTTTTGCGGTAGGAGACACCGGATCGGTTGATCTGCGCTTGAGCCTGCCGCGAAGTGACGCGGGCTATGAATTCCTTGTGGAAAGCGGGACCGACGGGGCCTTTGTCCAAAACGCGCAGGCCAGTCTGCAGATCCTGCCACTGGCTGCGCCTGCGCCGCTGGATATACCCGCCATTGCCGCACGCTGCGCCACCCCGATCGAGGCCGGCACTCTTGGCTGGATTGCGTCCCCGCAAGAGGCACACCTGAATTTCGGCCCCCGCTGGCGGGTCTTGCAGTCGACCGCTCTTGGCGATGGCGAAGGCCTTGCAACGCTGGCGCTGCCAAAGGTTGCGGCGCAGGATACCGCTGCGGGTTACCGTCTTCATCCCGGCATGATGGATTTGGCCACTGGTTGGGCAATGAAGCTGATCAAGGGATACGAGGCGCAGCACTTGTGGGTCCCTGTATCTTACAGGTCCGTCAGGGTTTATGCCCCTCTGCCCGCCCATATTGTCAGTTGGGTGCGCAATGCAGGCGACAATACCTCGGATAGTGAGGTCGCGACATTTGACATCACACTTGCCGCCCCTGACGGCACCGTCTGCGTTGAGATTGCAGGCTTCTCGATACGGCAGATGTCCGAGATGGCCGGATTTGCCGCGCAGGAACCAAGCACGAAATCTCCGTCCGACAATGAAACGGCCCGCCCGCTCTCGCCCGCTGAGGAACGTCTTCGTCACAATCTTTCACAAGGGATCAGGGCCGAAGAAGGGGCGGAACTGTTCCTGCGCAGCCTGATGAGCCCTTACCAACAGGTAATCCTGTCATCGCTCGATTTGGACGCTTTGATCGTACAGGCCGGTCAGAATGATGACGAAGATTCCGAGGACGGTCAGAAATTCTCGCGTCCGCAACTGGATAGTGATTTCGTTGAACCCGAAGGCCCGATCGAGGAACGACTGGCGGGTTTCTGGCAGGATCTTTTGGGCGTGGATCAAGTCGGTGCCGAGGACAGCTTTTTCGACCTTGGCGGCCATTCCCTGATCGCGGTCCGGCTCTTTGCGCAGATCCGCAAGGCGTTTGCAGTCGATTTTCCGATCTCGGTGTTGTTCGAAGCTCCGACGATCCGCAAATGCGCAGAACTGATTTCCGCGCGTGGTGTCTCGGTCGCGGGCGAGGACGCGTCGGCAGATACCCCCAAGGCCCCCGCCCGCCGCTTCACCCATCTGGTGCCCATGCATCAGGGCGAAGGCGGGCGTAAACCGCCGTTCTTTCTTGTCGCAGGCATGTTTGGCAACGTTTTGAACCTGCGCCATCTGGCCCATCTGATCGGCAGCGACCGGCCCTTCTTCGGCCTGCAAGCGCGGGGTCTTTTGGGCGGTGAAGAACCGCACCGCACGATCGAGGCCGCCGCAACGGACTACATCGCAGAAATGCGGCAGGTGCAGCCCCATGGCCCCTACTATCTGGGCGGCTTTTCCGGCGGCGGCATCACAGCGTATGAAATCGCCCAGCAATTACGCGCACAGGGCGAAGAGGTCGCAGCACTCGTGCTGCTTGACACGCCTTTGCCGGTCCGCCCGACAATGGACAGGGGCGACCGGTTGCGCACCAAACTGCAAGATATCAGGCGCGAG
Organism: uncultured Loktanella sp.; assembly: GCA_964614205.1. GTDB lineage: Bacteria > Pseudomonadota > Alphaproteobacteria > Rhodobacterales > Rhodobacteraceae > Yoonia. The sequence continues at coordinate 15,575 of CAZTKF010000042.1, forward strand.
GGCCCGAAATATCTGGTGGATTGGGTCAAGTCCCGCATCGCGTGGGAAATCGAAAAACGGCAGGGCCGTGAAGAGCGCGCGGACGAAGGGCAGCAATTTCACAACCTTGCCATTCAGGATGCGTTTCTGGAAAGCGTCGGGTCCTATCAGGTGAAACCTTGGGACGGCACGCTGGCACTGTTCCGCCCGCCCCTGGTCGCGAAATGGACCGTCGGGGGGCGCTTGATCAGTGATGAACGGGTCTACCTTTACCCCGATAACGACTGGACGCAGTTCGCCCCGAACATCGAGGTCTTCGAGGTTCCCGGCGACCACGACAGCATGGTGCTGGAACCCAACGTCCGCGTGCTGGCTGCCCGCATCCGGCGTTACCTGGAGCGCCCGGTCGAATTACAGACCAGTTTCAGGGAGGCCGCTGAATAGTGTCCGATCCACGCATTCTGACCATCGTGCTGAACTACAAGACAGCGCAGATGACATTAAAAGCCGCAGATGCGGTGCGCATCGCTATGCAGGGTCTGCCCGGTGAAATCGTCATCGTCGACAACGATAGCCAAGACGGATCGTTTGAGGAAATGACAGCGCATATCGCTGCGGTTGGCTGGCCCAACATGCGCGTCATCCAATCAGGGCACAATGGCGGGTATGGCGCAGGCAATAACGTGGGCATCCGCGCGGGTCTGTCCGATGGTGGCAGACCCGACTATGTCTATATCCTCAACTCGGACGCTTTTCCCGAACCTGACGCAATCCGTGTACTTTATGACCACCTGAATGCGACCCCCCGCACTGGTTTCGCCGGCAGTTTTATTCAAGGCGAAGATGCGGTGCAGCACACGACAACTTTCCGCTTTCCTTCGGTCTGGAGCGAGTTCGAAGGGGCGATTGGCCTCGGCCCTGTCAGCAGGTTGCTGAAATCATATCGGGTCCCCAGAGAACTCACAGACTCTGCGCAGGTCGATTGGCTGGCCGGTGCATCGGTGATGATGCGTCAGGATGTACTGGATGAGATCGGTTTGTTTGACGAAGAATTTTTCTTGTACTTCGAAGAAACCGACCTGTGCAGGCGCGCCCAAAACGCGGGGTACGAGGTGATGTTCCTTGCAGACAGCAAAGTCACGCATCTGGGATCAGTGTCAACGGGAATGAAAGAATGGAAGCGCGTTCCGGACTACTGGTTCGATTCGCGGTGGTATTATTTCACCAAGAACCACGGGCGGGCATATGCGGCCTGTGCAACGATACTACACTTGATCGGTGGCAGCTTACATTGGTTCCGCTGCAAACTGACCGGCAAAGCATATCACGCGGCCCCGCATTTCCTGCGGACCTTGGCGGCGCATGACTTTGGCGCAGTCTTCAGATCTCAGCGCGGGCAGTCTGTTCGGGCGCATCCGCAAATCGGAGAATAGAGATATGTCCACCTTTCGCGCCGTGATTATCGGCAATGAATCCCTTGCTATCCAATGTGGTGACATGCTGCGCGATGCTGGTCACACGCTGGCCGCTGTCGTGACGCGCAACGCACAAGTGGCCGATTGGGCGAAGGCGACAGGTTTGCCAGTTATTTCTTCTGATGCTGATCTGGTGCAGGAACTCTCCGGGATCGCGTTTGATTGGCTTTTGTCCATCGCGAACCTCGATATGATCTCTGACGCTGTGCTGGGATTGCCTGAGCGCGGATCGGTGAATTTCCACGACGGCCCTTTGCCGCGATATGCCGGCCTGAACGCGCCGGTCTGGGCCTTGCTGGCCGGTGAGGTTGAATACGGTGTCAGCTGGCACATGATTGCCGGCGGCGTTGACGAAGGGGGGCTGCTCGCACAGAGCTTTTTCGACGTCGCCCCGGATGAAACTGTCCTGACCCTCAACACAAAATGTTATGCGGCCGCAATCGACAGCTTTGGCACGGTGATTGACAAACTGGCAACCGACGCGCCTGTTGTGACGCCGCAGGACCTGTCGCAGCGCAGCTATTTTGCCAAGAACGACAGACCGGCAAACGCGGCCCGACTTGATTTCACACAGACAGCGCGCAAGATCACGACCCTGGTACATGCTTTAGACCATGGGGACTATTGGAACCCGCTAACCTGCCCCAAAGTTGCAACAGCGACAGGTGTATTCCTTGTCAGCAAAGCGGTTGCGGAAAAAACCGCGTCGGACGCTGCCCCCGGTACAGTGATCGCGATCGGTGACGACAAGCTGACGGTTGCGACAGCCACTGCCCCTGTGACGCTAGGCGGCTTGCGCAGTGCGGTAGGCGGTGTGGTTTCCGCACATGAAATCGCGCGCGTCGGCGATGTGTTGCCCCGTCTGGAGCCCGCTGAGGCAAAAGCGCTGACGGAGGCTTTGAAGGCTGCACTCAGGCACGAGACGACGTGGCGCAAAGCCCTTGCCAAAATGTCACCTGCGACCCTGCCGCTGGTCGATATGAATGCGCCAAGCGGCGAGATCATCAGCACGCCATTGACCGGAAAAGACGCTGATCTGGCAAATGCGCTTGGCCGACTGGGCGATGCGCTCTCTGAGGATCCTGTCACGCTGGCACTTGGCGTGTCGCATGATCACCCCGGCTATTTGAACGACTGGGTGCCCGTGTGTGCGAATGACGATAGGGAAGTGGCCAAAGCATGTGGCCCATTTGCCGCCGACTTGCGCGCGCGCATCCCCGGCGGTGTCCCAACCCCGGCACTGGGGCTGTCAGAAGAAGGGCATATCGCAGGCACAGCCCTGACAGTGGCCGGAAACACACTCTATGCTGATACCGGCAAGATCAGTGCGGACGCGGCCCGCTTGATGGCGGCCCGCCTGGTGCATATGGCCAAACAGATCGCCAGCGGGGCACCCGTCACTGTGCTTTCCGACGCAGAGCGCCAGACTGTACTCTACGACTGGAACGCGACCGCGCAGGACTATCCCGCCGACCTGTGCATCCATCAGGCATTCGAAGCACAGGTTGCCCGCACGCCGGAGGCCGAGGCGCTTGCCTTTGAGGATGAAAGCCTGACCTATGCCGAACTGAATGCCCGCGCCAATGCTCTGGCACATGTGTTGCGCGACAAAGGCGTCGGGCCCGATGCGATTGTCGGGTTACATTTGCGACGGTCTTCCGCGCTCTTGATCGGCGCTCTGGCAATCATGAAGGCAGGCGGCGCCTATCTGCCAATGGACCCGGCCTATCCGGCAGACCGCACCGCACTCTATATCGAAGACAGCGGCACAAAGGTCATCGTCACAGACAGCGCTTTGGCTGCAGACCTTCCCCCGTCGGGTGCCAAAGTCGTGGCGGTGGATACCCTGCCTTCAGGTGGTGAAAGCGGCAACCCTGATAGCGGCGTAACCGGCGCGCATATGGCCTATATGATCTATACCTCGGGCTCGACCGGTAAGCCCAAGGGCGTGATGGTCGAGCACCGGAACGTGTCGAATTTCTTTACCGGGATGGATGACCGCATAGCGCATGATCCTGCGGGCGTCTGGATGGCGGTTACATCGCTGTCGTTTGACATCTCTGTGCTGGAATTGTTCTGGACACTGGCGCGCGGATTCAAAGTTGTCATCTCTGGTGACGAAAACCGTGCCTTGGTCGCAGGCGAAGGCAGCGCAGCCGGTGTCGGCATGGATTTCAGTCTGTTTTACTGGGGCAATGATGACGGCATCGGGCGTGACAAGTACCGATCCTTGCTGGAAGGCGCGCAATTCGCCGATAGGCACGGGTTCTGTGCGGTCTGGACACCGGAACGTCATTTTCACGCATTCGGGGGCCCATATCCCAATCCATCCGTCACAGGTGCCGCAGTCGCGGCGGTGACGCAGAACCTTGCGGTACGTGCAGGCTCTTGTGTCGCACCTCTGCACCACACAGCACGCATCGCCGAAGAATGGGCGGTCATCGACAATCTCACGAACGGGCGCACGGGGTTGGCGATCGCCTCTGGCTGGCAGCCTGACGACTTTGTTCTGCGTCCAGAGAACACACCCCCCAAGAACAAGCCCGCCATGTTCGACGCGATCCGCGATCTGCGCAAGCTTTGGGAAGGCGAAACTGTAGAATTTCCGCGTGCTAGTGGCGAAATGCACGGTGTCGTCACTCAGCCACGCCCTGTTTCCAAAAAGTTAAATGTCTGGGTCACAACGGCGGGCAACCCCGAAACATGGAAAGAGGCGGGTACCAACGGATGTCATGTCTTGACACACTTGTTGGGGCAAAGTGTCGATGAAGTCGCCGAAAAGATCGTCATCTATCACGACGCATTGCGGGCTGCTGGACACAACCCCGATGATTTCACCGTGACCCTGATGTTGCACAGCTTTCTGGCCGATACCCGCGATCATGCCCGCGAAATCGCGCGAGAACCGATGAAGGATTACTTGCGCGCAGCGGCCGGTCTGATCAAACAATATGCCTGGGCGTTCCCCGCGTTCAAAAAGCCCAAAGGTGTCGAAAATCCGATGCAGATCGACCTCGGGTCGCTGGACGCAGACGAGATGGACGGCATTCTGGAGTTCGCCTTCGAGCGGTATTTCAACGACAGCGGCCTGTTCGGCACCGTGGATGACGCGATTGAGCGGGTTAAGCAGGTCAAGGCAATCGGCGTGACTGAAGTTGCTTGCCTGATCGACTATGGCATTGACGTGGATCTGGTGCTTGAGGGGCTCAAGCCGCTGGCCAAGGTCGTCGCCGCCAGCAATCAGGACGTGGCAGAGGGTGACTATTCCATTGCAGCCCAGATCAGCCGCCACAAGGTGACACACCTCCAATGCACCCCATCCATGGCGCAGATGCTGACAATGAATGACGAAGCCCGCACCGCGATGTCCGGTATCAAACACATGATGGTCGGGGGCGAGGCCCTGCCGGGCGCCTTGGCAGACGAGTTGCGCGAATTGACTGGTGGGCATGTTGAAAACATGTACGGGCCGACCGAGACAACGATCTGGTCCACCACACAGACCGCCACTTCGGGACAAGGTGCCGTTCCGATCGGCACACCGATTGCCAACACGCAGGTCTATGTTCTGGACGATGACATGCAACCGTGCCCCATCGGCGTTGCCGGAGAATTGTTTATCGGCGGTGCCGGGGTCACGCGGGGGTATTTCCAGCGCGATGATCTGACGGCTGAACGGTTCTTGCCCAATCCCTTTGCCGAGGGGCGCATCTACCGGACGGGCGATCTGGTACGCTGGCGCATAGATGGGCGGCTCGATTTCCTGGGGCGGGCCGATTTTCAGGTCAAACTGCGTGGCTACCGCGTGGAACTGGGAGAAATCGAAAGCGTCATTGACCGGCACGCTGGCGTTCAGCAGTCTGTCGTGATCGCGCGCGAAGACACACCGGGTGTGGTGCAACTGGTTGCCTATCTCATGGCTGACGGGCCGATCGACGAAGCCGCTTTGCGCAAAGAAGTACTCAAATCCCTGCCGGACTATATGGTTCCGCGCCACTTTGTGACGTTAGATGCATTTCCGCTGACCCCCAATAAGAAGGTTGATCGCAAGGCGCTGCCCGCACCGGCCCTTGGACAACCTGCCCCGGCAGCGGCCCCCACGCCATCCCCCGCCGCAGCAACGCCCCTCAATCTGGGATCAGAGGCAGAGATCAGCGACAGGATCGCGGCGATCTGGTCGGCAACGCTTGGTGTGCCGCAGATCGGGCCGAAGGACAGCTTCTTTGACCTTGGTGGTCATTCATTGTTGGCGGTGCAGGTGCATCGGGAAATTCGCGGACGCATGGGCGTGCAGAGACTGTCAATCACCGATATTTTCCGCGCACCGACGCTGGGGGCTTTGGCGAAAGTGGTGGCGCAGAAAGTTGGCGCACCGGCAGCTCCCAAACCGGCGCCCGCGCCCACCACTGCACCCAAGACACCGGAGCCCGCGGTCGCAACTTCCGCGCAGACCCAACCTTCGGGTGACCCGCTGCAAGATGCGATGGCCCGCCGGCGCGAAATGCGTGAACGGCGGCGCAACCGTTGATGGATGGGGTTCGGGCTGCATTGCGCAAGATGCTTGGCCCAGATGCAGGGATCGGCGTGACCGACCCCGCGGCGGCCAGCGATCTTTGGCCGGAAGAAGCCGCCGCAGTCGCGGCCGCTATCCCACGGCGCCGAACCGAGTTCGCCGCAGGGCGCCGCGCCGCGCGCAGCGCACTGGCTGAACTGGGCCTTGCCCCCGTCGCCATCCCGCAAGGCGCAGACCGTGCACCGGTCTGGCCCGAGAATATCGCAGGCTCCATTTCACATTGCGCGCAGTGTTGCGTTGCTGTGGCTGCGCATTGCACGAACCGCCGGACGATCGGGGTTGATGTCGAACCGGCAAAGGCGCTGGATGCGGGGCTTGAGGAGATTGTCTGCACCCCGCCCGAGCAGGCTTGGGTGGCAACACAATCCGATCCCGGTCTGGCGGCAAAGATGATCTTTAGTGCGAAAGAAGCCGTTTATAAGGCGCAATATCCGCTCACAGGTAAGGTCATCGGATTTGATGCCGTTACGTTGCGCATGACCGGCGACAGTTTTGAAGTGACCCACGACACCGCCCTGCCAATCATCAAAGGCACGGTCTTGATCCATCAGGGCCTGATCCTAACTGTTGCCCATGTTTAGACGTCTTGCCTTGTTCGTCGCGGCCCCGGTTCTTGCACTGTTAGCCGCGCTGGGCCTTTACGCCCGTGATCCTGCACCAATGGATCTGGAAACCTTTGAAGCGCTCTATACGACCGCTGCCCCGCGCCCGGACGGTCCGCGTCAGGTCTTTCATCTCGGACACAGCCTTGTCGGGCGCGACATGCCGGCAATGCTCGCACAACTGGCAGGTGAGGGGCACGACTATGCCAGTCAACTGGGCTGGGGGGCGACGCTCCAATCTCATTGGGACCCTGACGTGCCAATCAACGGTTTCGCCGAGGAAAACGCACACGACAAATACCGCGACGCACATGAGGCGGTGGAATCCGGGGACTATGATGCCTTGGCGCTGACCGAGATGGTCGAGATAAAGGCCGCGATCGATTACTTCGACAGTCCAAGAATGCTGCATAATTGGGCCAGCAAGGCAAAGGCTGCCAGGCTGCCCGTCTATTTCTATGAAACCTGGCACCCTTTGAACGACCCAGAGGGGTGGCGGATGCGGCTGGACCGCGATCTGGCCACCTATTGGGAAGGCAAAATCATGCGTCCTGCGCTTGCAATGGCGGATGACCCAGCCCCGATCTATTTGATCCCCGGAGGACAGGTCATGGCTGCCATTGCAGATGCATTGAATGCACAGGGGCCGGTTGGACCACTGACGTCACACACAGACCTGTTCAGCGATGATATCCATTTCAATGACTATGGCGCCTACCTGATCGCACTGACGCATTACGCCGTCCTGTATCAGCAAAGCCCTGTCGGCCTTCCGCATACACTGAAACGCGCAGACGGCACACCTGCCGCTGATCCTGGTCCAGAAGCCGCGAGGCTGATGCAAGA